>JAYUQC010000096.1:0-34948 GCA_043759735.1 Rhodoferax sp. | reverse complement strand
GTGCTGCCGATTCGTTCTGGAGCATGTTCTTTCCGTTGTCGGTGTATTGGAATATTTTCATAACTTTTTTTGCTGTTGTCGGATTCGCTGTTTGTGTCTTACGACGAGTTCGAGTCGGCATTTGGATGGGTGTTTATTGTGCATTGCTTGTTGTGGGTGTTTTCGTCGGGCGTGAAAGTCTTCCCGTGATTGGTCTTTTATGGAACCCGCGACTCTTACCGTTTCTTTATTTGCTGCGTTACATGCTGATGATGATCGGTATCTACGAGTTCGCTTTCCGGTGAGTTCAGCCACACCCAAACTCTACGACACATCAGTTTGAATCGCACCCAGTGGGTGCTGTCTGTCCCGAAGCGGCTGCGTTACTTCATGCAGCGTGACGGGGCGGCGCTGAACAGTGCGTTGCGCATCTTTCTGCGGGTCGTCGAGCAATGCCTGCATCGGCAATGCTCCGGTGCGGCCAAGCTTGACAAGGCAGCGGTGCATATCGGTGCGGTGGCATTCATCCACCGGTTCGGATCGGGCCTGAACACCCATGTGCATTTCCATGTGTGCGCAATCGACGGCGTGTTTTCTGCGTTGGAGGGCGACGTCACCGCCGACCCGGCGACGCCACCGGGCGTTGTGTTTCATCCTGCCAATGGGATAGACGAGGCGGCCGTGGCCCAGGTGCAGGCACAGGTGCGCACCCGAATCCTGCGTGCGATTGCCGGCCGCAGCCTGATCGAGCGCTTCGAGGCCAGGGAGATGATGCTGGCCTTCAAACACAGCGGCTTCTCTGTAGACGCCGGCGTGCGTATCGAGGCGAGGCGCAGGACCGCGCCGGCCTGGAGCGGCTGCTGCGCTACTGCGCGCGTGCACCGTTTGCCCTGGAACGGCTGCGCCAGCGGGGTGCGGAGCTGGTCTACCACTGTCCCAAACCTCGATCCGGACTGGGGTGAAGCGGCCCAGATGCCCCCGGACAACGCGCTCGATCAGCGCTCCAACTGGTGAACGACTGGTGAACGGGTAGACCGGCGATGCAAACGCGCCGTGGAGCGGGCCGTGCCGGTCGGGTTCCCGGGCGCCCCAAATGGCTCGGTTAGCGCAGCATCGGGACCCGGTGAAGCCAAGTGTTTGCAGCGGGGCAGGCTGAGTGCGGATTTTGAGGATGGCTGCTGGGGCGGTATCTGGGCTCGGCTGGTTGGATTTCCTCTCCCCTCCCCCTCGCCCATCAGGTCCTGGCACCGGTCGTAGCCGTGCACACCGATGGCCTCGGGGGTGCTCCAGGCGATATCCGAACGCAGGTCGATCTTCTTGCTCATGCGGCTCCTTGGGTGATGACGGTGGCGGGGCGATTCCAACGGAATATCCGGGTGCGCGCCGCGCCGGCGGCGGCGAAGCCGCATCAATGTTCCGGCGGCGGTGGCACCAGCACGAAGTTGCCCACGTGTTTTTTTTCCAGGAATTCGTGCTGGGCGTCGGCGATGTGTTCCAGCGCGAAGGTCTTCGCTACCAGCGGCCGGATGGCGCCGCGTTCGATCGCGGCGATCAGGCTCGGGAACACCGGCGCGTCCCAGGCGGTGCAACCGATCAACGTCAGGTCCTTCAGGTAGAAGTGGCGCATGTCCAGCGCCACGACCGGGCCGCCGATGGCGCCGGACGATACGTAACGGCCGCCGCGTCGGAGCACCTTGAGCATGGCGCCGAAGGCGGCTCCGGCCACGTTGTCCACCACCAGGTCGACCGATGCTTCGCCCAGGCAGTGCACCAGGTCGGCATCGCGCGCAATCACGCGGTCGGCACCGATGGCCCGCACCGCGTCCATCTTCGCGGCGCCGGCAATAGCCGTCACCGTGGCGCCGCGCCACTTGGCGAGCTGCACGGCGGCCGAACCAACGCCGCCGGAGGCGCCTGCGATCAGCACATGTTGCCCCTGCAGCAATTGCGCCCGCTGCAGCATGTTCTCGGCCGTGCCGTAGGCGCAGGGGATCGAACCCAGCTCGACGTCGCTCCAGCCGCACTGCACTGCAAACACCTCGGATGCCGGCACCTTGACGAACTGCGCGAATGCGCCGTCGAAGTCGGAGCCCATCCAGAAGTTTTCCATCGAGCCGAATCCGTGCGCTCGCATGCAGGGCCGCACCAGCACCCGCGTGCCGAGCATCGCGGCGCCGCCTCCGGGGGCGATCGCGACGATGCGGCCGCAGCAGTCCGTACCCTGGATGAACGGGAACGGCGTGGCCGCGTTCCAGCCGCCGTCGGCCTTGTCGACCGGGTTGGCGTCCTGCGCCGCTGCGGCACTGGCGGTGTCGGTGTGCACGGTCTCGGAATACCAGCCCAGGCGGGTGTTGATCTCGGTGTTGTTGACGCCGGCGGCCAGCACCTGCACCAGCACCTCACCGGCCGCCAGGTGGGGCAGGGGGACGTCGCGGTAGACCAGCTTGTCGTAGCCGCCGTTGCCAGTGGTCACGATTGCCTTCATGGTCGCGCCGCCGGGTGCGAGGTCGAAACGGTGCGGCATCAGCACAGCGCCGCTTCTCAATCGACCAGCGCGTCGTTGCGCAGGCCGGCGCGCTCCAGGTGGATCGGCAACACCCGCCCGTAGAGTTGGCGCGTGCGCTCCGGGCTGCCGACCATGCCGGGCTCCTCGACGTAGCTGAAGATCGCCACATAACGCGGCCGGTTTCCCGCCAGCGGCGTGACGCGGTGCAGCGAATAACGGCCCTTGAATATCTGCAGGTCGCCCGGCTCCAGGTGCAGCGTGCGAATCAGGCGGCTGTCGCCGTCGAGCACCGCCTCGACGCCAGCGTAGTTCTCGTCGGTTGGCGTGCGCAGGTGCGGGCTGTATTCGAAGGCGCCGCCCGATTCTGCGTTCTGGATCGCCAACGTCACCGTGTAGTTGTTGGTGTCGAAATGCCAGGGAAAACCGTTGCCGGCTTCGGCCAGGTTGACGATCACGTCGGCCAGTGGATCGGCATAGGGGTAGAAGCGTTCTTCCCCGAGCGCCACCTGCACGAAGGGCGCAAAGTCCGGCCAGGCGTAGATGGCGCGCAGGATGCTGTCTGCGCCGAAGTTGTCGGCCGGAACGAAGGCGTTGGATCGCTCGTAGAAGCGGCGCAGCGGGTGGTTCGGCGGCAGGTCCGGCCGATTCTGCGTGAAATACGGGTTGGTGCGGTTGAAGTTGCGGTGGCCGTGCGGCGCAAAGCGGTCGCTTTCGGCGACCAGTTCTGGCAGGCGGCTGGCGCGCACGAAACCTTTGAGCACGGCGCAGCCCTTGCTTTCGAGGTCCACCCGCAAGCCGGCGATCAGCGCATCGCGTGCCGGCCCGTCCTGGTCGATCGGGTAACGTTGCGTGTCGATGTAGTCGATGGCCTGGATCAACATGGCTGCTTTCCTTTCAAGTGGTTCGGTTGCGGATCAGGGGATGGGGGCCGTTGTTGGCGAGCCGAGAGGACTGACCAGTTGCCGCCGCTCGTGCCCCCGCCCTGCGGGCTCCTCCTTTACCTCGCCGCGACAATCGGTCAGTCCTCTCGGCAGCAGAGGGACTTGGTGCACCGCACTCCAACCACATCGCAGGATCAGGTCGGCGGTGCGTTCGGCGCAGCGGCATAAAGAGGGAGCCCGCAGGGCGGAGGACTGAGTGCGGGTTTTGAGGATGGCTGCTGGGGCGGTATCTGGGCTCGGGTGGTTGGATTTCCTATCCCCGCTGGTGTTCGGGATGTCGGGGCCCGGGCTTGCGGGGCCCCGAGCGCCAACGGCTCGGCGGCGGAGGTCCATGGGGACAGCGCGCGGCGCGCCTCTGTGGCGCTGAGGAACACAGGGCTTGCGCCCGGCGCGAAGCGCGTTCGTGATCATGCTCATCGCGGCTGTTTGAGCGTAGAGAGCGAAGCGAACGCAGCGAGTTCCGCGATGCGGGCGCAAGACCGAGCACCGCAAGGCAGTCGGCGCGTTCAGCGCCCGACCGCCACAGTGAAGCGCCGCGCGCTGTCCCCATGGCCCTTCGCCGCCCTCTCGAGTCAAGGTCCCGCGCGCCAAAACATCCTCATGCGGACACCATGCAGCCACCTGCCTATCCCCCTACCCGTTGCCGGTGAGCTTCATCGGCCGAATCCACTTCGTCCCCGCTACCGGATGCTTGGCACGGATGCGCCAATAAAGCGGGATCGCTTTGCGGTTGGTAAAGGTGTGGCAAAAACTAAAGATCGCCACCGAAAAGAAAAAGGACTTAGCACACTTCTACGCTGAGTCCTTGATTTTTTTGGTCGGTGTGAAAGGATTCGAACCTTCGACCCCTTGCACCCCATGCAAGTGCGCTACCAGGCTGCGCCACACACCGAAGTTGGCGATTATAGCCGCGGCATAGAGGTGGAACTCTGGAGAAAACGCCGGGCCGCTCCCAAGTTTTCTGGCACCCCCTCGGGGGCCTGGCGACGCCAGGGCTGGGGGCGCTCAATAGCTGGCGCTGAGCAGTTCGCGAATCTCGGTCAGCTCGCGGCGCACCATGAGGAGTTGGCTTGACCCCGTCAACTCGTCGGCTTCGAGTTCGCTGTCGGTAAAGTCGTCGAGTTCGGAATCGCCCGTCTCGATGACTTCCACGCCTTCGAGCAATACCTCGCCGTTCTTGCGCTTATCGCGTTCGCCTTGCAGGATTTCCTGCATTTTGTTGCGCGCGCCGCTGATGGTGAAACCCTGGTCGTACAACAGGTCACGGATGCGCCGGATCATCAGCACCTCATGGTGCTGGTAATAGCGTCGGTTGCCACGGCGCTTCATGGGGCGCAATTGGGTGAACTCCTGCTCCCAATAGCGCAACACATGGGGTTTGACGCCGCACAGGTCGCCCACCTCACCGATGGTGAAGTAACGTTTGGCGGGAATGAGCGGGAGATTTTTTCCCATTGAAATCAAAGCTGTAGGCGAGAAAGCTTCGAGGTTACTCTAAGAAGAGCAGGATGCAAAGCCTCACCACCTGCCGGCGACAGAAATATCATCCCGTTGTGGCTTATCGTGCGTTCTCCAACTCGCCCAGCGCGGCGGCCGCCGTTTGGGCGACATCCTGGATCTGCTCCTTGAGCTTGTGGCTGGCGTGAAAGGTGACGACACGCCGGGCGCGGATCGGGATCGCCTCGCCGGTGCGCGGGTTACGGCCCGGCCTGGGTGCCTTGGTACGGATCTGAAAGTTGCCGAACCCCGATATCTTGACGTCGGTGCCATCGACCAGGCTGGTCGAGATAAGGTCGAAGAAGGCATCGATCATGTCTTTGGATTCGCGCTTGTTCAAGCCAATCTGCTCAAACAACAGTTCGGCCAGCTGGGCCTTGGTCAGCGCCGGAGTCTCCAGGCTTTCAATCGCGAATTCCATTGTTCTCCTCTTGTGGTCGTCGGGCAGTACGCGCACCAGGTTTCTGCGTCAGGCGCGTTGGCGCGCACCCAGATCGGTGACCAGTTGGCCCAGCACCGCTTGCACGATCTGCTCGATCTCCTCATCGGTCAGCGTAGCGGCGTCGTTATTGAGCGTCAAGCGAACCGCCAAGCTTTTTTCGGCAGGCTGCGCAGGAACAACACCCGCAGCCTGTCCCGTTGATCTGGGCCGATAAACGTCGAACAGGGTGGCATCGCGCAGCAGGCCTTTGGTGGGTGCCGCCAGCACTGCCGCCATGAATGCCGCATGACTGACCTGCTCCGATACCAACACCGCGATGTCGCGTTCCACGGACTGGTGTTTTGCAACGGGACGAAACACCGGAATCGGACGCAGCAGCACGGCATCCAGGTCCAGTTCGAACATCACCGGGGCGCTTGCCAGGTCGTAGGCCTGTCGCCAACGCGGGTGCAGCTCCCCGACGAAGCCTATGGCAAAACCATCGACTCGCACGCCGGCACACCGGCCCGGATGCATGGCCGCATGCTGGGCGGCAACAAATTCGGGCCGCCGCGGCGCGAGCAGCGCCTCGACGTCACCCTTGGCGTCGAAAAAATCGGCGTTGCGCTCCTTGCCGGACCACTGCAGCTGGTCCGCCCCCCCCATGGCCAGGGCGGCCACCCGCATCGGTTGACGCAATCCCTTGACGGAGTCGGCTGAATCCGGCGCAGCGCCATCACGCAGGAACACCCGCCCAAGCTCGAACACCCGGATCCGGGACGCCCGGCGATCCTGGTTGAACTTCGCCACCTGCAGCAGCGAGCCCAGCAAGGAAGAACGCATCACGTTCATCTGGCTGGCGATCGGGTTGAGCAGCTTGACCGGGTCCGGATTGCCAGCCAGGTCATGCTCCCAGCGTTCCTCGACAAAACTGAAATTGATGGTTTCCTGGTAGCCCAGGTCCGCCAGCTGACGCCGAACACCGAACGCGCTGCGCCGCGCCTCGGGGCGGATGCGCGCGGTGATCGGGCCCGCCGGCGAAGTTGTCGGCAAGGTGTCGTAGCCGACCATGCGCGCCACTTCCTCGATCAGGTCTTCCTCGATCAGAAGGTCGAAACGGTAAGGTGGCGGCGTGACGACGATTGTTTCCTGCTGGTCGGCGCCACCATCGGCGCGTCTGCTGACGGGCGCCAGACCCAGGCGCGCCAACGCGTCAGCACATTGCTCCAGCGAGAGCGGCATCCCGATGACCTTGGCGGCGCGCGCGATGCGCAGTGTCACCGGTTTGGCGTGGGGCATATCGACCGCGTGATCGTCGATCGGTCCGCAGACCGTCGCGTCGGTGCCGCAAATGTCCAGGATAAGTCGCGTGATCCGCTCCACATGCAAGGCGGTCAGGCTCGGGTCCACGCCACGTTCGAAACGGTGGCCGGCATCGGTCGAAAAGTTGTAGCGGCGCGAACGACCGGCAACGGCCTGCGGCCACCAGAAGGCGGCCTCGACATAGATATGGCGAGTGTCGTCGGACACCGCAGTCGCGTCACCGCCCATGATGCCGGCCAGCGATTCGACCTGCCGGTCGTCAGCGATCACGCCGACCGTCTCGTCGACGGTCACGGTATTGCCATTGAGCAGTACGAGTTGCTCACCGGCCTTGCCCCAGCGCACGTTCAGGCCGCCGTGGATCTTGTCCAGATCAAAAATATGCGACGGGCGACCATACTCGAACATCACATAGTTCGAGATGTCGACCAGGGCGCTCACGCTGCGCTGGCCGCACCGTGCCAACCGTGCAACCATCCAGTCCGGCGTGGCCGCCCGGGTGTTGACATTGCGCACCACCCTGCCGGTGAAGCGGCCGCACAGGTCCGGCGCGCTGATCTTCACGGGCAAGCGGTCATCACACCCGGCGGCTACCGGTGCAAACGCAGGGCTGTTCAGGGGCGCGCCCGTGAGTGCCGCGACCTCGCGCGCCACGCCATAGACGCTCAGGCAATGCGCAAGGTTCGGCGTAAGCTTGACGGTCATCAGGTTGTCGTCGAGCTTGAGCGTTTCGCGCACGTCCTGGCCCAGTGCAGCGTCGGGAGCGAGTTCGAGCAGACCTGCATGATCATCCGACAGCTGCAACTCCTTCGCCGAGCACAACATGCCGCGGCTCTCGACGCCACGCAATTTGCCAACCTTGATGGCAAATGGCTTCCCGTCGGGACCCGGCGGCAGCTCGGCACCCACGAGCGCACATGGCACCTTGATGCCGACGCGGGCATTCGGCGCACCGCAGACGATGTCGAGCCATTCGCCCTGCCCCACATCGACCTTGCACAGCCGCAGTCGATCGGCGTTCGGATGCTGCATCGCCTCCTTGATCTCGCCCACGACGACGAGGCGAAACGGCGGCGCCACCGGCAAAATGGCTTCGATCTCCAGCCCGCCCATGGTCAGGGTGTCGGCCAGCTGGCGGGTGGTCAGAGGCGGGTTGCAGAACGTGCGCAACCAGGATTCAGGAAATTGCATGGATGGAACTCAGGCTGGCTGGAACTGCGACAGGAAACGCAGGTCACCGTCAAAGAATAGGCGCAGATCGTCAACTCCGTAGCGCAGCATGGTCAGGCGGTCGATGCCCGAACCAAACGCAAACCCGATGTAGCGCTCCGGATCGAGGCCCATGTTGCGGATCACCTGCGGATGCACCTGGCCGGACCCGGAAATCTCAAGCCAGCGACCCTGCAGCGGTCCGTTACCGAACATGATGTCGATCTCGGCGCTGGGTTCGGTGAACGGGAAATAACTCGGCCGAAAACGGATCTGAAGATCGTCGGTCTCGAAGAATGTCCGGATGAAATTCAGGTAGACGGCCTTGAGGTCCTTGAAGCTGACGTTCTCACCAACCCACAGTCCTTCGACCTGGTGGAACATCGGCGAATGGGTGGCGTCACTGTCGACGCGGTAGGTGCGCCCCGGCGCGATCACCCGGATATCGGGCATGGGTTCGCCACGCGCGATCACGTCGGCATAACGGGCCGCATGTGCGCGCGCATAACGGATCTGCATCGGCGATGTGTGCGGGCGCAGATTCAACCAGCGGCCTTCGGCATCCTGCATGTCGACGTAGAAGGTGTCCTGCATCGAGCGGGCCGGATGGTTCTCGGGGTTGTTCAGCGCGGTGAAGCTGAACCAGTCGGTTTCGATTTCCGGGCCGTCGGCAACATCGAAACCCATCGAGCCGAAGATGGCCTCGATGCGCTCCATCGTCATCGCGATCGGGTGCAATCCGCCAGCACCACGCTGGCGCCCTGGCAGGCTGATGTCAAGTGCTTCGGCCTGCAGCTGCAGTTGCAGCTCGACCTGCGCCAATGCATCGCGCCGGCCCTGCAACGCCGCTTCAATCGCCTGCTTGGCCTGGTTGATCCGCGCGCCGTGTGACTTTTTTTCGTCGACCGGCAACGCGGCCAGACCCTTCATCATTTCGGTGATGCGGCCTGCCTTGCCGAGGTACTGGGCCTTGGCATTCTCCAGTTCGGCGGGTGTATTTGCCGTGGCAAATGCGGTGATGGCGGCGTCAACAATGGCATTCATTGCGTTCATGGTATCGAGGGGTCCACAAAAAAGATCGGGGGCTAGTGCTGGTCAAAGCGCTAGCCCCCGAATCCTGGGCACGGGCCAGCGGCGGCTGCCGCCGAGCCACGCTCCTGGCGGTCAAGCAGCCAGCTTGGCCTTCACCTGCTCCACGATGCCGACAAACGCCGGCATATCGTGCACCGCGATATCGGACAGGACCTTGCGGTCTATCTCGATACCGGCCTTCTTCAGGCCGTTGGCGAACTGGCTGTAGGTCAGGCCACATTCACGGGCTGCCGCGTTGATACGGGCAATCCACAACTGGCGGAACACGCGTTTCTTGGTACGGCGATCACGGTAGGCATATTGCCCGGCCTTCATCACCGCTTCTTTGGCAACCCGAAAGACATTGCCGCGGCGACCGCGGAATCCCTTGGCGAGGGCGAGAACTTTTTTGTGGCGGGCGCGAGCCGTTACACCACGTTTGACGCGAGGCATGTGTTACTCCTTGTTCGTCGTTGATCAGATGCCAAAGCCGGGCAACATCTGTGCCACGTGACCCATATTGGTCTCATGGACAGCCGTCGGGCCCCGCAGATGGCGCTTGTTCTTGGTGGTCTTCTTGGTCAGGATGTGACGCTTGAAGGCTTGACCGCGCTTGACGGTGCCACCGGGACGAACGCGGAAACGTTTTTTCGCGCTACTCTTGGTCTTCATCTTGGGCATTGAATGCTCCTTCTTGATTGTGCTCGTGAGGCGTCTGCAAACAAATTGCATCCTTGTTGGCCCCGAGCCACTTGTGTGGCGAGTACTAGATTCACCACTTGTGCGGCGAGTGTTAAGTTCACCACTTGTGTGGCGAGTTATCAATTCGCCACCTGGCAGGCGGGATAAACCGCCAACCTTGAAACCCGGTTGGTGACCAAACCAACCCGTTGCAATCTCTTCGTTACGACGTTGCCGTTGCCGGAGCGTCGGCCGTTGCCTTGGCAGCAGCGGGCTTTTTCTTGCCTGGGGCGATCATCATGATCATCTGGCGTCCTTCGAGCTTGGGGAACTGCTCGACGATGATCGTGTCAGCCAACTCAGCACGGATCCGATTGAGCAAGGCCATCCCGATTTCCTGGTGCGTAATCTCCCGACCGCGGTACCGCAGCGTGATCTTGCACTTGTCGCCCTCAGCGAGAAAGCGCTTGATGTTGCGCATCTTGATGTTGTAGTCGCCGTCGTCCGTGCCGGGACGAAACTTGATCTCCTTGATCTCGATGACCGTCTGCTTGGCTTTCGCCTCCGCCGCCTTCTTCTGCTCCTGGTACTTGAACTTTCCGTAGTCCATCAATCGACAGACTGGCGGATTCGCCGTGGGGGAAATTTCGACCAGGTCTACATCCAGTTCCCCGGCCTGTCGGAGTGCCTCCATCAGACTGACGACACCCAAGGGTTCGTTTTCAGGTCCGGAGAGTCGGACTTCCGGGGACATGATCTCCCGGTTCAGGCGGTGTTTGCGTTCTTCGCGGTGACGACGGTCACGGTATTCAGTAGCGATGGTTCAATCCTTCTAAATGGTTTTCTGCACAATTTGCAGCCAAGACCGCGTCAACACAAGCGGCACTTAGGGCCGCCGCGTTGATGCAGGGCAGATCAGTGGGCGATGTCGGCAGCGATTCTTTGCAAAAACGCTTCCTGGGACATCACGCCGAGGTCAACATTACCCCGGGCTCGTACTGCAACGGCGCCAACCGCCATTTCCTTGTCACCTACGACAAGGATATAAGGCGGCTTTTGCAACGAATGCTCGCGTATTTTATACGTGATCTTCTCATTGCGAAGGTCCAACTGCACCCTAACGCCCCGTTTCTGCAGCGTTTTCGCCACTTCACGCGCATATTCAGCCTGCGCGTCGGTAATATTGAGTAACGAAACCTGTACCGGAGCCAGCCAGGTTGGCAGTGCGCCGGCGCTTTCCTCGATGAGGATTCCGATAAAGCGCTCCAGGCTGCCGACGATGGCACGGTGCAGCATGACAGGCCGATGCCGCGCGCCGTCCTCGCCCACATATTCGGCGCCAAGGCGCTCTGGCATCGAAAAATCGACCTGCATCGTGCCGCATTGCCACTGCCGGCCAATGGCGTCCTTGAGCGTGTATTCAATCTTCGGTCCGTAGAACGCACCTTCGCCCGGAGAAATTTCGAATCCACAGCCTGAGGCGCGCAAGCTTTCCATCAGCGCGTGTTCGGCCGTGTCCCAGTCGGCGTCGGAGCCAATGCGCTGCACGGGCCGGGTCGCGATCTTGTAGATGATGTCGCTAAAGCCGAAATCCGCGTAAACCCTCTGCAACAAGGCGGTGTAGTCAACGCACTCCTGCAAGATCTGCGCTTCGGTGCAAAAGATGTGGCCATCGTCTTGAGTGAAGCCACGCACACGCATGATGCCGTGCAGGCCACCGGAAGGCTCGTTGCGATGGCATTGACCAAACTCGCCGTAGCGCAGCGGCAGGTCGCGATAGCTCTTGATGCCTTGCTTGAAGATCAGGATATGACCGGGGCAGTTCATCGGCTTGAGCGCGTACTCCCGCTTTTCCGATTCGGTCACGAACATGTTCTCGCGATACTTGTCCCAGTGGCCGGTTTTCTCCCACAAACTCTTGTCGATGATTTGCGGCCCCTTCACCTCCTGGTAGCCATTGTCGCGATAGACCTTGCGCATGTATTGTTCAACGCATTGCCACAAGGTCCATCCCTTGGGGTGCCAGAAGACCAGGCCCGGCGCATGGTCATCGATATGGAACAGATCCAACTCGCGCCCCAGTTTGCGGTGGTCGCGTTTCTCGGCCTCCTCCAGCATCGTCAGGTATTGCTGCAACTCCTCCTTGCTGGACCAGGCCGTGCCATAGACCCGTTGCAGCATCTCGTTGCGATGGTCGCCGCGCCAGTAGGCGCCGGCGAGTTTCATCAGCTTGAAATGCCGAAGTTTTCCGGTGCTGGGCACGTGGGGACCGCGGCACAGATCCTCGAAATTCCCCTCTCGGTACAGCGACACGTCCTCGCCGGCGGGGATGCTGGCGATGATCTCGGCCTTGTAGTGCTCGCCCAGACTCTTGAAATACGCCACTGCATCGTCGCGCGAAAGTACCCGGCGCGTTACCGGCTCGTCTCTGGCCGCAAGTTCGGCCATTTTCTTTTCGATCGCCACCAGGTCATCCGGCGCAAACGGGCGCCTGTACGCGAAGTCGTAATAGAAGCCGTTCTCGATCACCGGGCCGATGGTGACCTGTGCGTCCGGGAACAACTCCTTGACCGCGTAGGCCAACAGGTGCGCGGTCGAGTGGCGGATGACGTCCAGTCCCTCGGCATCCTTGGCGGTGATGATGGCCAGGGCACTGTCGGCCTCGATCCGGTGGCTGGTATCAACGACCTTGCCGTCGACCTTGCCGGCCAGCGCAGCTTTCGCCAATCCCGAACCGATCGAAGCGGCGACCTGCGCGACTGTCACCGGGCCGGGAAATTCACGTTTCGAGCCATCGGGCAATGTGATGTTGAGCATGATGAGTTTGGTGCGTTGGCACACACAAAAAAGCGCGGAACACGCCGCGCTTTGGGATGCAGGAGAAATATGCCGCCAGCGCACGAGGCGCGCGGCATGGCCTCGTGAGCTATGGAAACCCGGCGGTGGTAGTTCGCGGTGTCATAACCAACAGTGCCTTTCTCGCTCTTACATCGTTTACAGATCGCCCGAGTTTAACGCACACGCCAGCGCGGTGATTCCAACGTCGCCGCGCTCGCGCAGGGGGTAAATTGGCCGCCGCATCACGCCGGCCAAGGAGGATTGCCCGCCACATCGAGGCGGCCAACAGCACGATCAGTGAAACTGCTCTTCCTCGGTCGAACCGGTCAGCGCGGTCACGCTGGACTTGCCGCCCTGAATCACCGTGGTGACTTCGTCGAAGTAACCGGTGCCCACTTCCTGCTGATGCGACACAAAGGTGTAACCGCGCTCGCGCGCCGCGAACTCGGGCTCCTGCACCTTCTCCACATAGGCCGTCATACCGCGCTTGACGTAGTCCTGCGCCAAGTCGAACATGTTGTACCACATGGAATGAATGCCGGCCAAGGTGATGAACTGGTACTTGTAGCCCATCGCACCGAGCTCGCGCTGGAACTTGGCAATCGTCGCGTCGTCCAGATTCTTCTTCCAGTTGAACGACGGCGAGCAGTTGTACGCCAGCATCTTGCCCGGATGCGCCTTGTGTACCGCATCGGCGAATTTCTTGGCAAACGCGAGGTCGGGCGTCCCTGTCTCACACCACACCAGATCCGCGTAGCGGGCGTAGGCGATGGCGCGGGAGATCGCCTGGTCAATACCTTTTCGGGTCTTGTAGAAACCTTCGGCGGTGCGCTCACCGGTGATGAAAGGCGTGTCGTTCTGGTCGTAGTCGCTGGTCAGCAAGTCGGCCGCTTCCGCGTCGGTGCGCGCAATCACCAGGGACGGAACACCACAAACATCGGCGGCCATGCGCGCGGCGATCAGCTTCTGGTTGGCTTCGGCGGTGGGAACCAGCACCTTGCCACCCATGTGGCCGCATTTCTTGACCGACGCCAACTGGTCTTCCCAGTGCACGCCGGCTGCGCCGGCCTTGATCATGGCCTTCATCAGCTCGAACGCGTTGAGCACGCCGCCGAAACCGGCTTCGGCATCAGCCACGATCGGTGCGAAGTTGTCAATGTAGCCCGCATCGCCGGCGTCAATTCCTTTGGAGTGCTGGATTTCGTCGGCGCGGCGGAAGGTGTTGTTGATGCGTTCGACAACTGTCGGCACGGAGTCGACCGGGTATAGCGACTGGTCCGGATACATGGAGGCGTTGGAATTGTTGTCGGCGGCAACCTGCCAGCCCGACAGGTAAATCGCCTTGACGCCAGCCTTCACCTGTTGCATCGCCTGCCCGCCGGTCAGGGCACCCAGGCAATTGACATAGGGTTCGGTGTGCAACAGGTTCCACAGCTTTTCGGAACCACGGCGCGCCAAGGTGTGCTCGATCGGGAACGAGCCGCGCAGCCGAACAACGTCGGCCGCGCTGTAGCCACGCTCGATGCCTTTCCAACGGGGATTGCTCGCCCAGTCCTTTTCCAGGGCTTCAATTTGCTGGGCACGGCTGAGTTGCTCCGAAAAACTTTGTGGCATGGCTTTACTCCTTGGGTTGATAAAAACACCGCTCCGAATGGGTTTTTCCGCAACATGGCGCTGCGGGACCGCCTATCCAGAGCCTGCGTCTATTCTAGGTCTTGTGTCAGAATTTTTTAGATCATATATCTTATATAAGAGTAAAAATAAACCTTTAAAAATCAAATAGATAGATATCCTTCCCGCATTAAGAAACACTTTCCCTTATCGCAAAAAGAAATGACGCGCCGCAGCACGGCCGCTTGCCGAATCATGAAATGACATCAGTCACGTGCAATGTGTGCATAGGCGGCGCTGCGTACGTGCGATGGCGTATGCCGAACATGGCGCAGCGCGCTTGACGCACCGGCGCTTGCGGCCCTCGCCCGCGCCGGGTGATGCCCGCTTCAGGTCAACGCAGCCGTCTCGGCGCGCATCGCAGCGGCAATGTCGCGCTCGCGCCGACGGGTCTGGCGTGCAACCCACACGCTGTAGCCGACGATGACCATCGTGACTGCAATGATCAGCAGCGTGGCTGCCGCATAGATCGTCGGGTTGATGCCCCGCCGCGCATAGCCGAAGATCACCTGCGGCAAGGTGTTGACACCAGGCCCGGACAGGAATTCGGAGATCACCACATCGTCAAACGACAACGTGAACGACAACAGGAATGCCGCGAGCAGGGCCTGCGCAATATTGGGCAGCGTGATCAGGAAAAACACCTGCCAGGGCCGCGCCCCCAGGTCCATGGCGGCCTCCTCGATGGAGCGGTCCATCTCCATCAGACGGGACTGCACGACCACCATCGCGTAGGCCATGCCGAGCAGCGTGTGCCCCAGGATGATGGTCAGCATGCCCCTGGGCGGCCAGCCCAGGAAGTTTTGTGCCCCTACCATGAGCAACAACAACGACAGGCCGATGACTACCTCGGGCATCACCAGGGGGGCATTGACCATGCCCGAGAATACGGTACGTCCGGCAAAGCGACGGTAACGCACCAGCACGAAGGCGGCGAAGGTTCCCAATACGGTCGACAGCACGCCGGTGACTGCGGCCACCTTCACCGACAGCCAGAATCCGTCCACGATGCGCGAGTCGCGCGTAAGCGCCTCATACCAGCGCAATGAAAACCCGGTGAAACGCGCATCCTGACGGGTGTCGTTGAACGAGAACACGATCATGAAGAACAAGGGCAGGTACAGGAACAGGAATACGGCCCCGAGCCATATCTTGCTGATGTGCCTGTGCAACAAGGCGTTCATGTTCGCGGCCTACCTGCGCGCCTCGGCAGACTCGCCGCTGTAGTGGTAGTAGATTGCCAACGGAACCACGATAAACCCGATCATTACCACCGCCAACGCCGTCGCGCGGGGCCAGTTGTTGCTGGTGAACATTTCGTCCCATACGACGCGGCCGATCATGATGTTCTCCGGACCCCCCAGCAGCGACGGAATGACGAACTCTCCGACCGACGGAATGAAGACCAGCATGAATCCGGCCACGATGCCCGATCTGGACAGTGGAACCGTGACCAGCCAGAACGCCTTGAATGGTGAAGCCCCCAGGTCATAGGCCGCCTCGAGCAAACGGAAATCGAGCTTGACCAGGTTGGCATACAGCGGCAGGATCATGAACGGCAGGTATACGTAGGTCATGCCGACCAGCATCGACACGTTCGTGTAGAGCATGAGAACCGGCCCTTCGGTGATGCCCAGCCACATCAGCGTCTGGTTCAGGATGCCCTGGTCTGCCAGGATGCCCTTCCAGGCATAGACGCGCAGCAGGAACGATGTCCAGAACGGCAGCATCACCATCATCAGCAGGGCCGGCCGCACACTGGGTTTGGCGCGCGCGATGAAGTAGGAAAACGGATAGCCGACGACAAGGCACAACAACGCGGTGCACAGCGCATACTCGATGGAGCGCAGGTAGGCCTCGATGTAGATGGTGTCGAACAGGGCGCCGTCATCGCCGCGGCGAAAGATCGACCAGTAGTTCTCGTATTTCAGCGACAACAGGCCGGTCTGCGTATCCCAGATCGGCTTGAATGGATGGATGTCGTTGCCCATGTCCACAAAGCTGATGTACAGCAGGATCAGGAACGGCAACAGGAAGAACAGCACCAGCCACACATACGGAACGCCGATGACAAAGCGCCGCCCGGGCGCAGGAAGTACGAACTTGGCCATGCCCGTCGCCCGCTCAGTCGCGCAGCACGGCGCCGGCGTCGTCATTCCACCAGAAAAACACGTCGTCGCCCCAGGTGATGTCGCTGCGGTCGTGGCGCGAGGTGTTGGCCTCGGTGACCCGCACCAGGGACCCGTCCGAGGCTGCGACGATATAGGTGTTGTAGGACCCGAAGTAGGCGATTTCCTTGACCTTGCCGGAGAACAGGTTCCGGTCCACCGTCGGGCGGGTCTTGCTGATGTCGATCTTCTCGGGACGAACCGCGATCGCCAGTTTCATGTTCAGTGTCCCGCTGACGCCGTGGCCGACATGGATCTCGCCGACGCCGGTCTCGGCGGCGCAGCGATCGGCCAGGTCGACGCTCAGCCGCCCCTCAAACAGGTTCACGTTGCCGATGAAATCCGCCACGAATCGATTCGCCGGATGCTCGTACACCTCCTCGGGCGAGCCAACCTGCAGCACCCGACCCTTGCTCATCACCGCGATCCGGTTGGCCATGGTCATCGCTTCTTCCTGATCATGCGTGACCATGACGCAGGTCACTTCGACCTTCTCGATGATGTTCACCAGCTCGAACTGTGTTTGCTCACGCAACTTCTTGTCCAGCGCGCCCAGGGGCTCATCGAGCAACAGCAACTTGGGTCGTTTGGCCAAGCTGCGCGCCAACGCCACCCGTTGTTGCTGGCCGCCCGACAGCTGGTGCGGCTTGCGCTTGGCTAACGGCCCCAATTGCACCAGATCGAGCATCTCACCCACGCGCTGGCGCACTTGCGCCTTGGGCAGTCCCTCACGCTTGAGTCCGAAGGCGACGTTCTCCCAGATATCGAGGTGCGGAAACAATGCATAAGACTGGAACATCATGTTCATCGGCCGGTCGTAGGGAGGAAACTGGGCGATGTCCTGCCCCCCCAGCAATACCCGCCCGGATGTGGGTTTCTCGAATCCGGCCAGCACGCGCAGCAAGGTCGACTTGCCACAGCCCGAGCTTCCCAGCAGCGCAAAAATCTCGCCGCGCCCGATGGCCAGCGAAACATCGTCCACCGCCAATGTCTCGTCAAACCGCTTTTCGAGTTTCTCGGTGACGAGAAATCCATCTGCCGGGTCTACTTGTGCCATTGATCAGTCCTGGTCCGCAGTCGCAACCCACAAACAGAACGGGCTGTTCATACCAGGTACAAACAGCCCGCGCCGCGCTAGCGCCAGCTTCTACTTGCCCTTCTTGAAGCCGGTGTAGGCATTGGCCATGGCTTCGCGCGCCTCGTTGGTGAAGCTGCTGGGCGGAATCATCTTGTCCAGATAGGCTGCCTCGACAAAGATGGTCTTGTTGCCGGCGATGGCCGGATCAATCTTGTCCATCGCTGCCTTGTTGCCGGTCGGATAGCTCATCTCGTTTGCCATCTTGGCCGCATTCTCCGGCCGCAGGTAAAAGTCAATGAAGGCGTGTGCGTTCTTCGGATGCTTTGCGTCCTTGGTGATGGCCATGGTGTCGAAGAAGATCAACGCACCCGTGCTCGGCAACAAGGCCTCGATCACGTCCTTGGACTTGTTCTCCTTGGCACGGGTGGCCGCGATGTTGATGTCGCCGGACCAGCCGATGGCCACGCAGGCCTTGCCGCTGGAAACATCGTCGATCATGGTGGAACTGAACAGGCGCACGTCCTTGCGTACTTTGGCCAGCATGTCGGCCGCCAGCTTGTAGTCGGCCGCATCATTGGAGTAGGCGTCCTTGCCGATGTAGTGCAAGGCCACCGGAATGATTTCGGTTGGCGAATCCAGATAGGCAATGCCGCAGGATTTGAGCTTGCTGGTGTATTTGGGATCAAATACCAGGTCCCAGGCGTTTTCCGGCATCGGCATCTTGCCCAATGCCTTTTCCACCTTTGTCTTGTTGATGCCAACCGTCGTGAAGCCCCAGGCCCATGGCACCAGGTGCTTGTTATCGGCATCAGCCTTGGTGAGCGTCTTCATGATCGCCGGCTCCAGATTGGCCAGATTCGGGATCTTGGATTTGTCCAGCGGCTGCATCAGGCCACCTTCGATCTGCGGTTTCGCAAACACCGTGCCGGGGACCACGATGTCGTAACCCGAACTACCCGCAACCAGCTTGGCGTGCAGCGCTTCGTTCGTCTCGAAGGTGTCGTAGTTGACCTTGATGCCGGACTCTTTCTCGAACGCAGCGATCATGCCCTCAGGTATGTAATCGGGCCAGTTGTAGATGTTGAGGACCTTCTCCTCCTCGGGCTGTGGCGGTGGAGCGGGAGCCGCCGCTGGAGCCGCCACCACCGGCGTTGGCGCCGGAGCAGGGGCCTCTTCCTTCTTGCCGCACGCAGCAAGGATGATGGCGGAAAGCGCAAAAGCGCCAATGACCTTGTTCGAGAGTTTCATGACTCTTGCTTCTCCGTTCAAATGAATGATCAACGCACAAAAATCGGGCAGCCCGACAGGCAGGAGCACCCGGCAAAGAAATTATAGGATCGCACAATCGCGATCATCACAGGGTAATCCAGCGCAACCACAAACCAGACACTGGCTCTACAACCATCATGCCAGCCCCTTGGTCTTGAGGTCCTTGCGGGTCAGATCCAGCGCCAGCCGGATCAGCATGACCATCTCGTCGACCTCGCCGGTGGTCATCACCAGCGGTGGCGCGATGATCATCCGGTCCCCAACGGCTCGCATGATCACGCCATTGTTGAAGCACTGGGTGCGACAGATCATGCCGACCCCGGCGTCTTCATCGAACCGCGTGCGGGTCTTTTTGTCCTTGACCAGCACCAGGCCAGCCACGAAACCACAGCTCTCGGCCATCGCCACCAACGGATGGTCGTTGAGTTCCGCGAAGCGACGGCCCAGGTAGGCACCCAGATCGCCCCGGACCTTTTGCAGCAGCCGTTCGCGCTCCATGATCGCGATGTTCTCCAGCGCCACGGCGCAGGCGACCGGGTGACCGCTGTAGGTATAGCCGTGGTTGAACTCGCCGCCCTGCTCGATCAGCACCTTGGCCACCCGGTTGCCGACCATGACACCGCCAAGCGGCACATAACCGCTGGTCACCGCCTTGGCAAACGTCACCAGATCCGGCTTGTAGCCAAATTTCTCGTAGGCGAACCAGTGTCCCAGCCGGCCAAACGCGCAGATCACCTCGTCACTGATCAACAGCACGCCGTACTTGTCGACGATGCGCTGGATCTCGGGCCAGTAGGTGTCGGGCGGAATGATCACGCCGCCGGCACCTTGCACCGGTTCGGCGATGAATGCGGCCACCTTGTCCGGCCCCATGGCCAGAATCTTTTCCTCCAGCCAGCGCGCCGAACGCAGTCCGAACTCATCTTGCGACTCGCCATCCTTGGCCAGCTCAAAATAATACGGCTGCTCGATGTGGGCGATATTGGGAATGGGCAGGTCGCCCTGCGCATGCATGCCGCTCATGCCCCCCAACGAGGCACCGGCCATGGTACTGCCGTGATAGGCGTTCTTGCGCCCGAGAATCAGCTTGCGCTGCGGCTGCCCCAGCAGATCCCAGTAGCGGCGCACCATACGCACGTTGGAATCGTTGCTCTCGCTGCCGCTGGAGGAATAAAACACATGTTCGAATCTGCGGTCGCCGACGCGCGGTGCCAGTTCCGCCAGCTTGGCCGCCAGCGTCACCGCCGGCACGTTGGTGGTCTGGAAGAAGCTGTTGTAGAACGGCAGCGTCATCATCTGCCGGTGCGCTGCATCGGCCAGTTCGCGCCGCCCATACCCAACATTGACGCACCACAAGCCGCTCATCGCATCCAGCATCCGGGCGCCTTCGGAGTCCCAAACATAGACGCCTTCGCCGCGCACGATCACGCGCGCGCCCTTGCTGGCAAGGTCCTTGAAATCGGTGAACGGATGCAGGAAGTGATCACGATCCATCTGCTGGATCTTCCTGGTGTCAACGGCCATACTCATTTACGGACCCCTTGTTTCATCATCCTGTCTGGAGTGCTGGCGCGATCAGACATGCAGCAACAGATGCTCGCGCTCCCACGGTGAGATCACCTTCATGAACTCGTCAAATTCAAGCTCCTTGATTTCGGTATAGACCGTGATGAATTCCTTGCCCAGGACTTCGTGCAGGTCCTTCTCGCGCCGCAGCCAGTCGAGCGCCTCGCCCAGACTGCGTGGCAGCGCATACGGCGACAGATAGGCGTCGCCCTTCATCTCGGCCTTGGGCTGGATCTTGTTCTTCAGCCCCAGGTATCCACAGGCCAGCGTCATCGCGATGGCGACATAGGGATTGGCATCGGCTCCGATGACGCGATTCTCCACCCGGCGCGCCTGCGGCGACGATACCGGCGAGCGAATGCCAACGGTGCGGTTGTCGTAGCCCCACTCGATGTTGATCGGTGCGGCGGTATTGCGCGACAGCCGGCGGTAGCTGTTGACGTAGGGCGCCACCAGCACCATGGCGGCTGGCACGTAGCGCTGCAAACCGCCGATATAGTGCGCGAAGGCTTCCGACGACGTCCCGTCCTCGTTGCTGAAGATGTTCTTGCCGGTGGCCTTGTTCAGGATGCTCTGGTGCACATGCATCGAACTGCCGGGTTCGCCCTCGATCGGTTTGGCCATGAAAGTGGCGTACATGTCATGGCGCAAGGCCGCCTCGCGCACCGTGCGCTTGAAGAAGAACACCTCGTCGGCCAACCCCATCGGCTGGGAGTGGAAGAAGTTGATCTCCATCTGGCCGGCGCCTACCTCATGGATCAGCGTATCGACGTTGAGCTCCATCTTGTCGCAATAGTCGTAGATTTCCTCGAACAGCGGGTCGAACTCATTGACCGCGTCGATGCTGTAGGCCTGGCGCGAGGTCTCGGCCCGGCCGCTGCGTCCGATCGGGGGGCGCAGCAAGGTATTGGGGTCGGTATTGCGTGCCGTCAGGTAGAACTCCAGTTCAGGCGCCACGATCGGCACCAGGCCCTCGGCCGCAAAAAGATCGCAGACCCGTCGCAACACGCTGCGGGGCGCGAACGGCACCAGTTTGCCCTCATGGTCGAAACAGTCGTGAATCACCTGTGCCGTTGGGTCCGCGGCCCAGGGAACCAGGCGACGGGTCGATGGATCGGGACGCAACTGCATGTCCTTGTCGGTCGGATCGATCACATCGTAGTACGGACCACTTTCCGGGAACTCGCCGGTCACGCCCATCGCCACCACCGCCTGCGGCAGCCGCATGCCACGGTCCTCGGTGAACTTGGCGCGTGGCAGGATCTTGCCCCGCGCCACACCGGTCAGGTCGGGCACCAGGCATTCCACCTCGGTGACCCGCCGTTCGTTGAGCCATTGCTCCAGGTCGTTGAAACTCATCGGCTTTTCGTCTTGCATCATGTTCTCCATGGATCATTCTCCGCCAGTGCGCCAACCGGGCCCCGCCGGTGCTGGCGCCGACAACCACATAGGGCATCAGGTGGCCATCCTCCCCCCAATCGCCGGTGATCCACCGGCATCCAAACCAGACAAGATGACATCGTCATGCAAAGGTGGGCCTTCGATGTGAAGGCACCATTGTGCATACGAATCTGTCGTCATTGCCGCGCACAGCGGTCGCGCCCTGGCGCAGCTGCGAATGGGCCCATGGCGCCTAGATCAGGTCGCGCAGCTGCCGATACCACATGGCAAGGGCCAGAGTGGGCGTCCTGAGCAATCCGCCGCCCGGGAAGTTGTAGTGCCGCAGCCGCGCGAACAGGTCGAACCGTTCGGCCTGTCCGACCACGGCCTCGGCCACCAGTTGACCGGCCAGGCCGGTCAACGCCACACCATGGCCGCTGAATCCCTGCAGGTAATAGATGTTGTCGGCCAGGCGGCCGAAATCCGGTTCCCGATTCATGCTGATATCGACAAACCCACCCCACACGAACTCCAGCGGAACCGATTGCAACTGCGGAAACACCCGGGACATGCGCGCGCGCATGGATGATTCCAGGTTGGACGGGGTGCGCGTCGAGTAGCTGACCCGTCCACCGAACAACAACCGGTGATCGGCGCTGCAGCGAAAATAGTCGAGCGCAAAATTATTGTCGCAAACGGCCGCATTGGCCGCGATCAGGCTCGTGCACATCCCCGCCGACAGCGGTGGCGTCGCCACTATGTAGGTTCCCACCGGCATGATCCGCGCGCCGATCTGCGGCGCAACGCGCGGCCCATACTCGCCCAGGGTGCAATTGCCGGCCAGCACCGCATAGCGGGCACGCACGGTTCCCTGCGCGGTGACAGCCGTCACGCTGGCACCGCGCTGAAGGCCGACCACCGGCGAACGCTCGAACATCTGCACCCCCAGGGAGCGTGCCGCGCGCGCCAGCCCCAGGCCATATTTCAACGGATGCAGGTGACCGGACACCGTCTCGTACCCGGCCGCGCAATAGCGAGGGCTCTGAATATGGTCCTGCACCGCCGCACCACTGGCCCAGGTACTGGAAAATCCATAGGTTCGTTCCAGCGCCACCATGTCGGCGCGCAGCGCGGCGGCCTTGCGCGGCGCATCGGCGACATGCAGGTAGCCGTGAACCCGGTCGCACCCGATGCCGAACCGGGCGATCCGCGCATCGATCAGCGCAATCGCCTCGAGCGACAGGTCCCACAGGCGCCGCGCGTCGCCAGCGCCCAATTGCGACTCCAGCGGACCCTGCCCGCCGGCATATCCGACGATGGCCTGACCGCCGTTGCGCCCGGACGCACCACCGCAAACGCGATCGGCCTCCAGCAGGGCTACGCTCATGCCGCGGTCGGCCAGTTCGATCGCGGCCGACAGGCCGGTGAAACCGCCTCCCACGACCACCACGTCGGCACCCACCTGCCCCTGCAGCACCGGCAACGCAGCCCCACGCTCCACGCTGGCCTCGTAATAGCTGCGCTGGTTGAGTTGGGTGTCCGACCCGATAAGCGAACCGCTCCAGAACCCCACCGTCATCCAACCGACATGGCCGTCGGCGACTGTTTTGCGATCTGGCCACACAGGTAGGTCCAGATGAAGCTGGCCGCGGCCTGGCTGGTCAATTCCGCATGGTCGTATGCCGGCGCCACCTCGACGCAGTCCATTCCGATCGTCAGCGCCGGCGCGCCCAGGAACCGGTTGCTGTTCGTTGCGTACGCAAATTCACCCAATGCCATGGCGCATATTCTCCAATGTGAACGACTACCTTACCGCACTTCGTCGCAGACAATGCTGACCTGCCGCACGCCTGGGTCAGCTTCAGCGATCCTGCAACGCCGACGCCGACCCGCCACCAACACACTGCCGCCGCGCCTTTGATGCCCCACGCCCCGAACCGACGCATTGCGGTGATCGCCAAGAGGCTTACCGGCGCGCTGGGGCCCAAACGGATCTCGTCACTGATCAATTTGTGGGGCTTCACGCTGATGTCACCGTTCGGCCTGTACCTGGCGCTGGACTTCGAATTCGCCCTTGTCGCCCCCGGCATCTGGATGCTGCTGGTGTTCTACGCACTGGCCGCCAGCATCGGAACCGTCTGGCTGTGGATGACGGGCGCCAAGCACCTGCCGGCGGCGCAGGACGGCATTTTCACCGTGATGCTGCCCATTTCGGCTGCGCTGGTGGGCGTGCTGGCGCTGGGCGAAACCATCACCGGATTGCAGTTTCTGGCCTTTGCGATCGCCTTGTTCGGCGTTTTCCTGACCTGGAACCACCGCTGACGCGCAGGCCTATCCGGCAGCACCGACCTGCCCTGCCTAGAACCGGTCCACGCGGTACGGAGACAGATCGGTAACCGAGGGCTGGCCCAGCATCAGATCGTTCATGACACGCGCCGTGACGCCGCACAGCGTCAACCCCAGGTGCTGGTGGCCGAATGCAAAGAATACGCCTTGGTGACGCGGGGCGGCCCCGAGCACCGGAAGATGGTCGGGAAGCGAAGGCCGAAAACCCATCCAGTGGCTGGCCGCCTCGGTCTGGATACCGGGCAACAGCGCCTGGATCTGCCGGTGCAACAAGGCATAGCGCCTCGCATCGGGTGGCAGTTGCAGGCCGCCAAACTCGACCGTGCCGGTCATGCGCAGACCGACCGACATCGGCGTCATGATTACGCTGCGCTCGGTCGACGCGATCGGGCGCCGCATCCGCATGCTGGCGGCAGTCCGCTCGCCCACCCCCGGCCAAGGCACCGTGATGTGGTAACCACGCTCGGTGTCCAACGGAACCCGGTAGCCCAGGCTGCGGGCCAATGGCCGCGACCAGGCCCCGGCGCACAGCAGCAGCTGGCGACAGTGCAACGCCGGGCCATGCGCCTGCGTCAGGCGCACCGGCCCTTTTCCCTCCTGGTAAATCTCCAGCACCTGCGCGCGTTGCAACCGTCCGGACCATCCCAGCAGCGCATCGACCAGCCCGGTGCAGACCGCATGCGGATCGGTCACATGGGCAGTGTCCGGATACAACAGTGCACCGGCCACATCGGCACTCAGTCCAGGGGCCTCGGCCCGTACCGCATGGGCAGACAGCGGTTCGGTGCGAATGCCGTAACCCGCGACCTGATGCGCATCGCGCCGGGCCGCCTGTGCACCACCGGGCGTCTCCCAAACGCGCAGATATCCGTCTTTCGCCAGCAGATGGCCCACGCCACAGGCATGCAGCAGGTCCTGCAAGTCCATGAGCGAGGTTTGCTGCAAGGCCATCAAACCGGCCACACCGCGCGCCAGCGCTGCCGGCCGGGCCGCCAGCGCGAAACGGGCCAGCCAGGGCAGGATCGGCACCAGGTATTGCAGTCGCAGACGCAGCGGACTGTCGGCATGGAGCAGGTAGCGCCAGCTGTCGCGGATGACCCGCGGGTTGGCCAGCGGCATCAGTTGCTCGGTGGCCACGTGCCCGGCATTGCCGAAACTAGCGCCCAGGCCGGGCGCCTGGTGGTCGAGCAGCAACACCTCGCGCCCCGCATGCGCCAGCCGCGCCGCACAGGCCGCGCCCACCAGGCCGGCGCCGACCACGATGGTGTCGCTGTCCAGTCGGATCGTCATGGCAGGTCCGGGGCCGTTCACATGCGGCCCGTGTCAGCGGGTCGGGTTGGTGGCCGGGACAATGCCCCAGCAATAGGGATCGGGCTGTGCCAGCAACAGGTTGGTCTCGGCGCACACATGGGCCTGGCCGCTGATGGTGGGCATCAACCGGTCACCATCGATGCGGTAGTGCGCCTCGAACACGCTGCCCAACACACTCTCCTGACGCCACCGGGCGCCGGGCGCCAGCTTGCCGTCGGCCGCCAGGCAGGCCAGCTTGGCGCTGGTACCGGTGCCGCAGGGCGAGCGGTCATAGGCCCGGCCCGGGCACAGCACGAAATTGCGACCATGATTGCCCGTGTCCCGCGCCGGCCCCATCAGCTCGATATGGTCGATCTCGGCGCCGCCGTCGCCTGTCACGCCGTTGGCCACCAATGCCTGCCGGATCGACCAGGCATGGTCGGTCAGGCGCTCCACGTTGTCCATCGTGATGTCGATGCCACCCCCATCGCACAGAAAAAACCAATTGCCGCCCCAGGCCACGTCGCCACGTACCGTCCCCACGCCGGGCACCGCAAGCGCGACATCCGCCCGATGGCGATACGCTGGCACGTTGTCGATGTCCACCACACCCTGGCCGCGCAAACGTACCTGCACCGTTCCCACCGGCGTATCCAGCGCATAGGGCCCCGGCGAGGCCCGCCCCAGGTGCTCCAGCGTCGCCATCACGCCGATCGTGCCGTGGCCGCACATGCCCAGGTAACCGACGTTGTTGAAGAAAATCACAGAGGCCAGAGAGCCTGGCGCGCGCGGCGGCAACAGCAAGGCACCCACCACCACGTCGCTGCCCCGCGGTTCGCACACGGTGGCGGTGCGGTAGCGGTCGTGGCAGGAATGCAGCAGCTGCACGACCTGCGGCAAGGGCATGGTGCCCAGGTCGGGAAAGCCTGACAACACGAGCCGGGTAGGCTCTCCGCCGGTATGCGAATCGATGCAGACTATTTTTTCCATACCGCGATTGTCCGGGCGCAACGCCGGCTACGCCAACGCGGTTGAACTGACCACCACGCCATCTTCGTCGGCGTACAGCCAGTCGCCCGGGCGCACCCATACGCCCTGCACCAACACCGGCACATCGCGCTGGCCTTCGCCCTGTTTGCGCGGTGGCATCGGCATCGGCGCCAGCGCCAGGATACCGATCGGCAACACCAGCAACTCGGCCACGTCGCGAACGCAACCGTTCACCAACACTCCGGCCCATCCGTTGCGCGATGCGGCGGCGCCCAGG
The DNA here is from genome assembly GCA_043759735.1 of Rhodoferax sp. Lineage (GTDB taxonomy): Bacteria > Pseudomonadota > Gammaproteobacteria > Burkholderiales > Burkholderiaceae_C > CAISIP01. The sequence continues at coordinate 8,447 of JAYUQC010000096.1, read as the reverse complement.
TTGCCACCGAGCAAGGCCCGGCGCAGCGAGGCACCGCCATCGACCACCAGCACCCGGCCCGCGCCGGGTCCGTCGACAGCCGCCTTGACCAGGGTGTTGTCCTCGAAGCAGCGCACGGTGCTGACCTGCCCCGAGAAACGCGCAGCAGCGCCAAACGGTCGAAACACCGGGGGCAAAACGCGCAACGCGCCGCTGGAATCGTCGTTGTGCGCGTCGCACACATCGCATACGGGAATGGCTGGGGGCATGGTCGATGCGTCCTCGCTGGAGTGGCAAATTGTCAACGGTCGCAGCATGTTAACGCGGCATGCTGGTGCACTGCGTGAAGCGTGCGCAGGCAGCTGCGACGCTCCTTTCGCTTGCTTCAGGCGGCATCGCAATCACGCCACAAAGCTCGCGAGATTCCGCCGATGCGCGCAAGTACCCGATTTCTCGAGTGAAGAGCCGTTCTTCTCGACGCATAAAAAAACAACATGCCAGAGTGAAAAAGATGCGTTTTCGCTTGGAAACCGGTTTCTTCTCCAGTAGCATCCGCATTGCCGGGGGAGAAGCAGTTCTTCACTGGTGATTAATCAACTTCGAGAAGGACAATCAATCATGGCAACTGCAAAAAAAGTACCGGCCAAAAAGGTCGTCGCCAAGAAAGCTGCACCCGCTAAGAAAGCAGCTCCGGCAAGTAAGGTAGCAGCGAAGAAAGCAGCTCCGGCCAAGAAGGCCGCTCCCGCGAAAAAGGCTGCCGCCAAGAATGCAGCTCCCGCGAAGAAGGCTGCGGTCAAGAAGGCTCCTGCCAAGAAGCGCACCGTCAATGCTGCCTTCATGAAGGCCTTGACTCCGAGCGCCGCCCTGGCGGCCGTCGTCGGCGCAACGCCGCTGCCACGCACCGAAGTGGTCAGCAAGCTGTGGACCTACATCAAGAAGAACAAGCTCCAGGACGCGGTCAACAAGCGCATGATCAATGCCGACGCGAAGCTCAAGGAGATCTTCGGCAAGATGCAGGTCTCGATGTTCGAGATGGCTGGCCTGATCGGCAAGCACCTCAAGTAAGCGATTCGTCGCTTACCGAAAAGGCCGACGCGAGTCGGCCTTTTTTTTGCCAGCGAGCAACCCGGTCGGGAGCAAACGCAACGCCGGGCAGGCAACAGCCAGGCAACAGCCAGGCCACAACCGCGATCCGCAAATATTGTGCGTGGTTCAGCCGATCGTGATCGTCTGGGCCAGCAACTGCCCCGCGGGCGGCTCATAATCGGCCACCACCCAGGCGCGACCCGGCAGTGTGCTCGCTGCGCGCAACAGACCTTGCACCTGCGCGATCGATGCCTGGTCCAAGGCCGCGAATGGCTGGTCGATCAAGGTCAGCGGCGTACCGCAGGCCAGCGCCGCCACCAGCCACACCTTGCGCCGCGCACCCGTGGACAACATGAACATGGGTTTGTCCTGATGCTCCTGCAACTGCAATTGGCCGATCAGCACCGACAGCGCACCCTGGTGAAAGTCGCGGTAGCGCGCGCGCAGGCTTTCGAGCCAGATCAGGGGGGTCATCTGCTGCGGCAACTCGGCCCTCGGATCGGTGCGAAAAACCTGTGCGCGGTATCGGTCTGCGTCTTGATCCAGCCTGCAGCCAGCGATTTCGAAGCTACCGCCGTCGGCCATCAGATCGCCTGCGATCAATCGCAACAGCGTCGTCTTGCCGCTGCCGTCATCACCCTGGACAAAGCTCAATCCGGCCGGCAAGCGGGCGTTCCAGCCACGGAACAACGGCCGCCGCGGATAGGAAAAAAACAGGCCGTCGACCCGTGCCACTGGCGCGTCATCGTTGGAGTTCATGGGCGAACGCCGACAAGTCCACAGCATCGACACGGTTGCAAGGCCCGGCTTGATCGGCGCATGGCCCGCCTTCAGCGGTCGACCGCAGCGACCCTGGCGCGCGCCTTGCCGGCACGCACCAGTGCCTGCTCCACCGTGCGCGCATCCATGCCGTACATCTCGGCAAACTCCGGTACCGCACGCGTGCCCGACTCGAACGCACGCAACAAGGCTTCGTCCTTGGCGGCACCGGCCCGTACCTCCCGGATCGCGTCGTCGAGCAACTGGTTGGCCTGCTCATCGCGTCCACGCACCAGCGCGGCGTAGGCATCGGGCGTCAGCCCGGAGCGCTCAATGGCCTGCACCATGCGTCGAACCAGCGTCGGGATCAGATCTTCCTTGCTGCGCGCCTGGCGCCGGCGGAACACCTCCAGCAGTGCATGGTGCACATGCTCGGGTGCCATCGGCTCGACGGCCTGGCCGCTCAGATCATGGCGTTGCAGGCCCTCTGCCACCGCCACCAGGTAGCGCGATGAACGGGTATGGTGTGCCAATGCCGCCTTGAGCCCGGCGGCGTCGAAGGCGTCCGGATGCGCTTGCAGCAGATCCTGGAAGATACCGCGCTTGAGCGGCCAAAATACCGCACCGAAAAGTTGCGGATACAACGCGGCCAGCCGCTCCAGCACCGGCAGGGCATCGGATGGATGCAAGCGGGGTCGCGCTTGCGCAGCGGCGGGTGTTGCGGAATCGGGAGTTTCAGTCATGGGGAACGGTTCGGTAGTGTGGGCGGCCAGCGCGTGCAGGTGCAGGAAAAATGCTCGTCGGCAGTGCTGGCCGCGATCCGCCACGGCCACGCCATGGCGCTGGGCACCACGACGCGCCGTCAACGCTTGTTCATTGCAGACTCGGTGATGGTGCTGAGCGTACCGCGCGTGGTGATCACCTCAGGGTCGAGCGCCACCTCGATCAAGGTGCCCTGGCTGCGATCCAGGGCCGCCAGCAAAGCGACCTCGAACTGGGCGGTCTTGCTGATCTTCACCCCCACGTAGCCATAGGCCTGGGCTAGCGCCGCGAAGTCCGGATTGCGCAAGGCAGTGCCCGCGACGCGCTGCGGATACTCGCGCTCCTGGTGCATGCGGATAGTGCCGAACATGCCGTTGTTGAGCAGCACGATGATGCTCTTGGCGCCATACTGCGCTGCGGTGGCCAACTCCTGGCCGTTCATCATGAAGTCGCCATCTCCGGCCATGGTCAGGGCAAGCCGGCCGGTGGTGATCGCCGCTGCAATGCCTGCCGGCACGCCATACCCCATCGCCCCGTTGGTTGGTGCGAGTTGCGTCTTGTGTCCCTTGGCCAGGCCGTGGTGGCGGAAGAAGCGATGGGTCCAACTGGCGAAGTTGCCTGCGCCGTTGGTGAGCACGGCATCGGCCGGCAGGTGTTTTTGCAGCAAGGCCACGACGGCAGGCATATCGATGTCGCCCGGCAGGGCCTGCGGCTGCAGGTTGGCCAGATAGTCCGCATGGCATTCAGACGCCCACGCGGCCCACGGCACGCTTGCCGGCGGCACCAGCGCATCGAGCGCATGGGCGGCGGACAGCATGCCCGCGTTGATCGCCAGATCGGCCTGGTAGACACGGTTCAATTCATCCGCACCCGCATGGATGTGCACCAGCGTCTGGGGCAGGCGGGGGGCCGAAAGCAACGCATAACCACCGCTGGTCATCTCGCCCAGGCGCGGACCGAAGGCAATGATCAGGTCGCTGGCGCGCACACGGGCCGCCAGCTTGGGGTTGATGCCGATACCGACGTCACCGGCGTACAGATCATGGTGATTGTCGAAGGTGTCCTGGAACCGGAACGCATTGCCCACGGGCAGTTTCCAGCGCTCGGCCAATCGTTGCAGTACCTGGGCCGACTGCGGCGTCCAGCCGCTGCCGCCGGCGATCACCAACGGCCGCTGCGCGGCGCGCAGCAAAGCGCCAGCGGCTTCGGCCTGGAGCGGATCGCAACCGGGCTGTACCGATTCCACGCGCGGCAAGGCCTGCAGCGCAGCATCGTCGGGAAGGGCCTGCGCCAGCATGTCCTCGGGCAGCACCAGCACCACCGGCCCCGGCCGGCCATTCATTGCCGTTGCGAACGCACGCGCCACATACTCCGGGATCCGTCGGGCATCGTCGATCCGCTCCACCCGCTTGGCCATGCCCTTGGTGCTGGGGCCGAAGAAGCTGCAGAAGTCCATTTCCTGGAACGCTTCGCGGTCGCGGGTCTCGCTGGCCACGTCGCCGACGAACAACACCATCGGTGTCGAGTCCTGGTAGGCGGTGTGCACGCCAATGGAGGCATTGGTGGCACCCGGGCCGCGGGTCACGAAACATACGCCCGGACGACCCGTCAGCTTGCCATGGGCTTCGGCCATGAATGCCGCACCGCCCTCCTGGCGGTTGATCACGAAGCGGATCGTGTCCTGATGGACGTGAAAACCGTCCAGCACGGCCAGGAAACTTTCCCCCGGCACGCCGAACGCGTGGGTGACGCCCTGGGCCACAAGGCACTCGACAAGAAGGTGGCCAGCAATTCGTTGTGTCATGCTGCGATTCTCGCCCATGCCGGATGCGGCTCACCCCAACACCAACTGCCCAATGCCAATGCGAACCCCCACAAGCGATACGCTGCGCCAAATGCCTGCGGGCATCTGGGTGCTTGGTGTGGTCAGCATGCTGATGGACATCTCGTCGGAGATGATCCACAGTCTGCTGCCCCTGTTCATGGTCACTGTGCTCGGCACCAGCGTGCTGGCCGTTGGCATCATCGAGGGTCTTGCCGAATCGACGGCGCTGGTAACCAAGGTGTTCTCGGGAATGTTGAGCGACTATCTGGGCCGACGCAAAGGCCTCGCGGTGCTCGGCTACGCGCTGGGCGCGCTGAGCAAGCCGCTGTTCGCGATCGCCGGTGGCATGGGATTGCTGGTCGGCGCGCGCCTGATCGACCGAATTGGCAAGGGCATCCGTGGCGCGCCCCGGGACGCCCTGGTGGCCGACATCGCACCACCCCATTTGCGCGGCGCAGCGTTCGGCTTGCGCCAGTCGCTCGACACGGTCGGCGCGTTTCTCGGCCCCTTGCTGGCGGTGGGCCTGATGCTGCTGTGGGCGAACGACTTCCGCGCCGTGTTCTGGGTCGCGGTGATTCCCGGCGCGATGGCGGTAGTGCTGTTGTGGTTCGGCCTGCGCGAGCCGCCGCGGTCGGTGCTGCAAAAGCCGCACGTGATCGCCCCCAGCCCTGGCTCCGCCAGGCCCCCCGAGGGGGTGCAAGAAAATTTGGGAGCGGCCCGGCATTTTCTTGGGAATCCGATCCGGCGCGACATGTTGCGCCGCCTGCCGCCCGCCTACTGGGCGGTCGTGGGCATCGGCGCCGTGTGCACGCTGGCGCGCTTCAGCGAGGCCTTCCTGGTATTGCGCGCCCAGCAGAGCGGTGTCGCGCTGGCATTGGTGCCGCTGGTCATGGTGGCGATGAATTTGGTCTATGCCGCCAGCGCGTATCCGTTTGGCAAGTTGTCGGACCGCGTATCGCACCGCGCACTGTTGGCGGCGGGCCTGCTGGTGCTGCTGCTGGCCGACCTGGTATTGGCCAGCGACGCGGGGATCACGGCGTTGCTGGGTGGCGTCGCGCTGTGGGGCATCCACATGGGCATGACGCAGGGCCTGCTGGCCACCATGGTGGCCGACACCGCGCCGGCCGAACTACGCGGTACAGCCTTTGGTCTTTTCAACCTCGTCAGCGGCCTGGCCATGTTGCTGGCAAGCGTGCTTGCCGGCCTGCTGTGGGACACCTGGGGCGCCGGCGCGACCTTTCTTGCGGGTGCGCTGTTCTGCCTGCTCGGCCTGGTTGCCCTGCTGTTGCACCGGCCCGGCTGGTCAACATCGGGGCGTTGATCCCGCGCCGCCGGTCAGGCGCCCGATCGCAGGCGCAACGGATCGGTGTCACCGGCCTCGCCCCAGGCCGGGCCCAGTTTGAAGATGCCACTGAAACGCAGCGCCGGCGCGCCATCGGCGCTGACCAGCCCCTGGCCGAACACCATGTTGCGCGTCGTGCGCAGGATCTGTGCATCGCCCTGAATCCAGGCGCCCAGCCGCGACGGACCCAGGTAGTCGATCTGCAGGCTGATGGTGGGCAGGAATCGCCGTTCGCGGCCGCGCTCGTACATCGCGGTACAGGGCACCAGCATATCGGCAAACGTGGCCAGCATGCCGCCATGGCAGATACCCAGCGGATTGGTGTGACGCTGTTCGACCCGGAATCCCAGTTCGATCTTGTCGCCCATCAGCCGTGCATGCAGCGGGCCGTTGAATGCAACGAAGTCGCCGTGGATGTGGGCGGGGCGAAAACCTTCGGGTATGGGGATTAAATCGGTCATGTCGATGGAGTGGGCAAAGGCCCATACGATGGTAGCCGCCCCTGGGCGATGGACTTGTCGCATGCGAGCCTGCCGCTGCACATCTCAGATAGCTTGCCCCAGGGACAGCGGCGTTGCGCGGCTTGGCGAGCCTGCGCACCCCGGTCCATCACGCCGACAACCGGTGTCAGCCCGTCGCGCCGCTGAAACTGAATTGCCCCGGCGCCCGGATCGGATCCACATCCACCGCGATCACCGCCTTGGGCGGGAATTTTCCCTCCAGAAGCAATTTGGACAACGGGTTCTCGATCCGTTGCTGGATGGCGCGTTTGAGCGGGCGCGCCCCGAACAGTGGATCGAAACCCACCTTGGCAAGCTCAGCCAGCGCCGCCGGCGAAACTTCCAGTGTCAGATCCATCTTGGTCAGGCGTTGCTGCAGCACCGCGACCTGGATTGCCGCGATCGCCTCGATGTGTTGCGCGTCCAGCGCATGGAACACCACCGTTTCGTCGATCCGGTTCAGGAACTCGGGGCGAAAATAGTTCTTCAGCTCACCGGTCACCGCGTCCTTGATGTCCTCGCTGTCCTGGCCCACCATGCCCTGGATCAGCTGGGAACCAATGTTGCTGGTCATCACGATCACCGTATTCTTGAAATCCACGGTGCGTCCCTGCCCGTCGGTCAGGCGACCGTCGTCGAGCACCTGGAGCAGCACATTGAAAACATCCGGATGCGCCTTCTCGACCTCGTCGAGCAGCACCACCGAGTAGGGTTTGCGGCGCACGGCTTCGGTGAGGTAACCACCCTCTTCATAACCGACATACCCCGGCGGCGCGCCGATCAGGCGGGCGACAGAGTGTTTCTCCATGAACTCGCTCATGTCGATACGGATCAGGTGATCTTCCGAATCGAACAGGAAATTCGCCAGCGCCTTGCACAGTTCGGTCTTGCCGACACCAGTCGGTCCCAGGAACAGGAACGAGCCAGTCGGCCGGTTCGGGTCTCCCAGGCCGGCGCGTGAACGACGGATCGCATTGGCCACCGCGGCGATGGCCTCGCCCTGGCCGACGACGCGCCGGTGGATCTTGTCTTCCATTTGCAGCAACTTCTCACGCTCGCCCTGCATCAACTTGGACACCGGGATACCCGTGGCACGCGCAACCACTTCGGCAATCTCCTCGGCGCCGACCTGGGTGCGCAGCAGCCGCGGGGCCGTGCCCTCGCCCTTGCCCTTGCTGGACTCCTTGTCCTGAGCGTCCTTGAGCTGGCGCTCGAGTTGGGGCAACGTACCGTACTGCAGTTCGGCGACCTTGTTGTAGTCGCCCTTGCGCGTCAGCCCCTCGATCTGCTGGCGCAGCTTGTCGATGTCCTCGCGCACATGGGCGCTGCCCTGGGCCTGCGCCTTCTCCGCCTTCCAGATCTCGTCCATGTCGGCGATCTCTTTTTGCAGCTTGCCGATCTCGACCTCGATCAGGTCGAAACGCTTCTGCGAGGCCTCGTCCTTCTCGCGCCGCACCGCCTCGCGTTCGATCTGCAACTGGATCAAACGACGGTCCAGCTTGTCCATCACCTCCGGCTTGGAATCGAGCTCGATCTTGATCTTGGAGGCCGCCTCGTCGATCAGGTCGATCGCCTTGTCCGGCAGTTGTCGGCCGGGGATGTAGCGATCAGACAGCGTCGCGGCCGCCACGAGAGCGGCGTCGGTGATCCGCACCCCATGGTGGGCTTCGTACTTCTCCTGGATGCCGCGCAGGATCTGGATGGTGTCCTCGACGCTCGGCTCTCCGACGAAGACCTGCTGGAAGCGGCGTTCCAGCGCGGGATCCTTCTCGATCCGCTCACGGTACTCATCGAGCGTGGTCGCGCCGATCATGTGTAGCTCGCCGCGGGCGAGCATCGGTTTGAGCATATTGCCGGCGTCCATCGCGGAGTCCCCGCCCGCGCCGGCCCCGACGACCGTGTGGAGTTCGTCGATGAACGTGATGATCTGCCCGCCGGCGTCCTTGATCTCCTCAAGCACCGCCTTGAGGCGTTCCTCGAACTCGCCGCGGTACTTCGCGCCGGCCACCATCGCGGCCAGGTCGAGGCTGAGCAGCCGGCGGCCCTTGAGAGAGTCGGGAACGTCCCCAGCGACGACCCGCTGGGCCAGCCCCTCGACCACGGCCGTCTTGCCTACGCCGGGTTCCCCGATGAGCACCGGGTTGTTCTTGGTACGCCGGCTCAGGACCTGGATCACCCGGCGGATCTCGGCGTC
>JAYUQC010000095.1:0-4360 GCA_043759735.1 Rhodoferax sp. | reverse complement strand
AGGGTAGCCGCAGCCCGTGGCGATAGGTATCCGACAGCGCAAGCGGCTCAAGCAGCGAAGTGCGGCCCCGGCTCGCGCGCCCTGCCCTTGGGCGGCGGGTCCGACTTGCGCCTGCAACTGGATGCGCGGCTGGTCGAGATGGATTTCGGTTGCTGGGAGGGTTTCCGATGGGATGCCATCCCGAAGGCCGAGATCGACGCCTGGACGGCGCAGTTCTGGCATGGCCGGTTCGGAGGCCGCGACAGTGTCGAGGCGCTGATGACGCGGGTCGATGCCGCATGGACGCAGGCGCAAGGCGTCACCGAGCCGGTGGTGTGGGTCACCCATGCCGGTGTGATCCGGGCCGCGATGCTGTTGGCCGAAGGTGTCAGGTCGGTCCGGCGAGCCGATCAATGGCCGACATCGGCGCCTGGTTTTGGCCAGCTGCTGTGCTTGTAATGTTTGCGCGGTCAGCCGACTGATCCCGCCATTGCGGGCATCGTGACGCTTGCTGGCTCCCCGCAGGATGTCTCAGCCCATGCCATCCAGCAGTTGCTTGCCTTCCACCAGATCGGGCGACGCGAACCCTTCGGTAAACGCCGCGTAGTTGTGACGCAGCAGCTCACGGGCTTCACCGTGGCGCCCGACGCTGGTGTACAAGCGCGCCAGCGCCATCGTCGCGCGCCACTCCAGGGCCAGCGCACCCTGTTGCCGGGCGAGCGCCGCGGCGGCCTCGACGCGTTTGATCGCCTGCGGCGTATCGATCTTCCCGCTGAGAAGGAGGACTTCCGCGTGCAGGCGTTCGATCTCCGGCAGCAACACCCTGGCGCTTGTCTTTTCGGCATGGGCGATCGCTTCCGTCAGCAGTTCGAGCGCGCGACCGAGATTGCCGGTTTGCATGTGCGCCGTTGCGGCCGTCGCGAGCGTGAATCCCAGCCAGCTGCCCAGTCCGGTCCGGCGTTGCTCGCCAAGTCCTTCCCCGATCAACTTGAGTCCAAATTCGGTCTCGCCGTCAAACGCCCGGCAGGCGCCGGCCGCCACCATGGCCACGCCCCGCCATGACGGGAAGCTGTGCCGGTCGGATATCTGCAGCAACGCTTCGGCACGCTCCCGCGCCAGCACGTAGTCCCGCGTACCGCAAGCGGCCAGCGTCGCCCACATGAAAGCGATGGACTGGCTGAACGGGTGCTCGATCTCCGCGCCGATCGCAATCGCCTGGTCCGCGAGCTGCAAGGCTTCGTCGGCATACCCCGTCAACCACGCCGCGTTGGCACCGGTGCCGCAGGCGCAAACGCCGGGATCGTGGCCACCATATATGTGGCGGTGCTGCCGGTGCCGCTCGCGGTCGTACAGGCGAATGCCGACCAAGGTGTCGGCACGGCTGATGCGCGCGTCACCCATCACGTAGAAGTTGGTCCAGCGTGAATGATGCGCCTGCAGCACATAGTCCTCGCGACCCAGCCGCTGGGCCAGCGCGACCAAGTCGTCGGAGCGCCGAGCCGCCTCGAGGATGCGGGAAGTGCCGCTCTTGGACATCCAGTCGCCCCACAAGGCCATAAAGCCCTCGGGGCTGTCGCCCAGCGTTTCGGCGATGCGACTGGCGCGCTCATAGTTTTCAACCGATTCCGGCGCCGAAACTGACTTTATCGCCATGATCGCCGGGCCGATCTTCACCCGCAGCGCGAGTTCGGTCTTCATGCGCTCGGGCGATTCAGGCAGCAAGGCCAGTTGTTCGAGCGCCGCACCCAGGTGCCCGATGGCTTCGCTGTAGCCCGAGCGTGAAACGGCGACCTCGCCGGCGCGCTGCCAGTAGTCGATCGCCTGCGCCGGCATCCGCGCGCGGCTGAAATGGTGCGCCACGAGTTCGGGGTGCGCTTGCGCGGCTTGCGCAAACTCTTGCACGTAAGCGGTCGCCGCGCGCCGGTGGTATTGCGCGCGCGTGCTTTTGAGCAGCGTGTCGTAGGCCGATTCCTGGATCAGGGCGTGCTTGAACACGTAATGCGAGCGCGGAGGAATGCCGCGCTGGTAAATTATTTCCGCACGGTTGAGCGCGGCCAGCCTTTGCTCCAGATCGGCCTGCGGTAGGCCGCAGATCGCATGCAGCACGGCGTAGTCGAACTCGCGCCCGAGCACGGACGCCACCTGCGCGACCATCTTTGCCTCACCCAGGCGGTCCAGGCGCGCCGTGAGCGAATCGCGCAGCGTGGCCGGTACCTCGAGCGCGCCAGCGCCAGCGGCCGTGCGCAGCGACGGCGCCTGGCTGTCGGCGGTCGCTTGGGCTTCGATCATGGCCTTGGTCAACTCCTCGACGAACAGCGGCACGCCGTCGGTGCGCCGCACCACCTCGTCGACGATGTAGGCCGGCAACACCTTGCCGCCGCTGACACCCAGGGCCATTAACGCGCACTGTTCGGTCGTCAGGCGCGCCAGCGGGAGCATCGAGATCTGGCCGTGCAGCGCCCATGCGGGAACGAACTCGGGGCGAAAGGTCAGCACCAGCAGGATCGGCAAGTGCGCGATGCGCTCGAGCAGCGTGCCGAGCAGTTCGCGCGTTGAGGCGTCGACCCAGTGCAGGTCCTCGACCAGCACCACCAGCGGCGTCACCTGGGCGTCGGCGCTGAGCCAGGCGATCAGCGCGTCCAGCGTGCGGCGCTTGCGCTGATCGGGTGCGAGGCCATCCAATGGCGCCTCGTTCGCGCCTGCGATGCCCAACAAAGCAGCGAGCAGCGCGAACGTCATCTCGTCCCCGAGCCCGGCAGCTTGCAGCGCGCGCCCCAAGGCAGCGCAGCGTTCGGCCGGCAATGCGCCGCTGGCGCGCCCGATGCCGCGCTCGATCAGGTCGATCATCGGGTGCAGCGCGCTGTTCTGGTAGAACGGGGAGCAGTAGATGTTTCTCCACGCCGGCCCGGTGGCACCTGCGCGTTCGCGAAAAGCCGCCAGCAGACGCGACTTGCCGATTCCGCCTTCGCCTGAAATCAGTACCGCCTGCCCTTGCCCGCTGCGCGCCAGCGCCCAACGTTCTTCCAGATGCAGAAGTTCCTTCTCACGCCCGATCAGCGCTGCGTTGGGACGGGCCGCCTCGGGGTCCGCGGCCCCGAACGCGGCATCGACGGCGAATAGTTCGATCTCTTTGGCCACCCCTTTGAGCGGCCGAACGCCAATCGACCGGATCCGAAAGCGCGGGCCGAGCAGGCGCAAGGTGGCGCCACTGACGCAGACCGAATCAGCCGCCGCTTCGCCCTGGATGCGCGCGGCGATGTTCGGCGTCTCGCCGATCGCGTGCACCTCGCGTACGTTGCCCGCTCCCATTTCGCCGACCACCACCATGCCGGTGTGAATACCAATACGCACGGCGATTTCCGCTTCCCCGCGTTGGCGGAGATCCGCCGACAGGCGACGCGTTCCCTCGACAATATCGAGAGCGGCAAGCACCGCACGCTCGGCGTCATGGTCGTGCGCGACGGGAAAGCCGAAGTAGGCCAGCACACCATCGCCCGCGTATTGATGAATGTTGCCGCCGTAGCGATCGGCACATTCCACGCACACTTGCTGATAGGCGCGCAGCAGAGCGCGCAAGGCCTCGGGGTCGACGCGCCCGGATAACGTCGTCGCCCCGACGACATCGGCGAACAACACCGTGAGCTGGCGGCGTTCGCCTTCGCTGGGCATCAGTGGCAATGGTGCGCCGCGCGCCGGAACCGGCGCCAGCGCGGGCGTGGTTGCAGGCGCGGGCGCGGGTGATTGGACAGCAAACGTCGACCCGCATGCGCCGCAAAAGCGTGCCGCAAAAGGGGCCGTTGCGCCGCAGCCTTGGCACTTCTTCTCGATTGCGGCACCGCACGCCTCGCAGAATCGCTGTCCGTCGCGAGTCTCAGAGCCGCAGCTTGCGCATTTCATGGTGTGCTCCCATCCGGCCGGCAGGTCGTACCCCAGTGTACGCACGACCATGGACGCTCGGTCCTGTCACGGATAGGAAATTCAACCGTATCAGCGTCAAGTATCGCGCCTTGGTGTCGTCATAAAAACACAGTTTCACGCACCGTGATGCCAAGTTTGGCAAGCCCGCTCACCACATGGGCCGCCCGGGCGCCCGGCTTGGGTTGTAACGCCCGCCACAGGCGCAGGCCCACACCAAGGCAGTCCTCAGCCACTCTTCACGCAATCACCAACTGATGCGCTGATCGGCCTGGTAGTCCGGTGCGATCTGTGCCGAAATGTCCCAATCGGGCTCGACCTCGACACCCTCGCCCAGGTTGTACGCCGCACATGTAGCAATTGTGAAGTGGGAATAGGATTTTCAAACGCCATAGAACGCCCCAAGAAAGGGCCTGAAAAAGCTCTCGGCCGAGCCCGCAGAGGGCCGAAGTGCGCAAGTCTGGGC
>JAYUQC010000094.1:0-35174 GCA_043759735.1 Rhodoferax sp. | reverse complement strand
ACTGCGGGCCGCCCTGCACCTGCGCATCGGTCACCACCTGTTCGAGTCAGGCGACATCGCAGGCGCCAAGCAACACGTCCAGAGCGCCTCGGAACTGTGCCCGGAAAAATGGAACTATCGCCGCCAGGCGATGGTCCTGGACCCGGACACGGTGGGCGCGCTGAACGTCTCCCCAGGCTTCTGGAAGGCGATGGACGCGCTCGGTGACAACACCTTCTATCCGGATATCGACATGCCGGGCATGACAGGAGCGAAGGACTGGCTCGGCGACACGAGCGGGCATCCGGGCACGTCGGCGGTGTTGCACCAGGGAGACGGGCAATGAGGCTTGGTGCGCGCGCGCGGCTGCGTGGACTGCTGGAACTGCATGGGCTGACGGATGCCGCGCCCTGCATCGACATCGACATCGAGAACGACGGCGGCCCCGCCGGATGTCGGCTGCCGGTGGAGGAAGATGCCGCCGCGGCTGTGGCGGCGACCGCAGCGGCAGCCGACCGCATCTGGCAGCTACGGGGCGGCGCGCCGCAGCAGATCCGGGTATCGACCCTGCATGCGGGCGCGAGCCTGGCGAGCTTTCAGCACCTGCGGCTGGACGGCTCGCCGGCGGACAACAACCCCCTGGTGGACTTCTACCGCACCCACGACGGCCGCTGGTTCTTCATGCACGGTGTGCTCGAGCACCTGGCCGCCGGCACTGGACGGGTGCTGGGGCTGCGCGAACGCAGCGCAGACGAGTGGCGCGCCCACCCGCAGGGACAAGTGCTCGCCGCCTTGCCGTGTGTGCAAGTGCGCCGCATTGGCGACGCGCCAGGGCAGCCCGGAGCGGCCGCAGTTGCTGCCGGGGGTGGCAGCGCTCGACTACACCACAGGATACCTGGCCGCGTATGGAGCGATGGTGGCCCTAGCGCGGCGTGCCACCGAGGGCGGCAGCTGGGAGGTGCGCGCGTCGCTGTCGCGGACGGCGATGTGGATGCAGGAGCAACCCGACGTGCAGCCGCGGCCCGAGCAACCGCTGCCCACGGACCTGCTGCAGGAGTGCGAGAGCGGCTTCGGCCGCCTGCGCTTCTTGCGGCCCGTAGCACGCATGAGCCTCACGCCGCCTGCATGGACCTTGCCGGCCGTGCCGCTGGGAACGCACGCGGCCGAGTGGCTGCCCGCGCTGAAGGGCCGGCAGGCAGCCACTCGGCCACGGGCAGGCGGCGCCGGCACCGCTTTGACAGAGAACGTAGCAGACAGGAGGGGCCAACCTGTCACCACAGCAAATCGAGAGGAAGTAGTGTGCGGACAACGACCGCGCTGACGCACCTGGGTCACCCACAGCGACGAAACGTTTCGTCGCCGGCGGCGACGGCCGTGTGGATTGCCCTTCATCCGCGAACGAATGACAAACACGCGAATCCTCGTCCTCAGGCGAGGGCAGCAAAAGGAAAACTTATGAATACAACGAAGAGAATGTTCGCGCTGACAATTGTCAGCGCCGCTCTGACCGCTGGCGCACCGCTGGTGGCGACAGCCCAGCCCGCTTGGCCAACGAAGCCGGTGCGGCTCGTCATCCCGTTCGGTGCGGGTGGCGGCTCGGACGTAGCGGCGCGCATGTTCGCGCAGGACCTGTCGACGCGTTGGGGCCAGCAGGTCATCGTCGACAACAAGCCCGGTGGGGACACGGTCATCGCCGCATCCGAAGCGCAGCGTGCGGCTCCCGACGGCTACACCCTGCTGATGACAATCAACAACACCCTCACCATGACGCCGCACATAATGAGATCACCCGGGCGTTGCTGAGCCAGGAAGTCCAGTTCGGCTCGGATGCAATCGCCCAAAACCTTCCACACATCCAGAGCGGCACGGTGAAGGCGCTGGCGGTGAACACCCGCACCCGCATGAGCACACCACCAGAGGTTCCGACCTTCCAGGAACTCGGCATCCGCGCCCCGCTGGTGACCCTGCAGCACCGCCTGTTGGCCCCACGTGGGTTGCCGCCTGCCGTGCTGACCAGGATCCAGGGTGATGTGCAGGCGTCGCTAGCCTCGGCGGCTGTGCGCGAAAAGCTGCTCGGCATCGGGTTCCAGTCGAGCTGGCTCGAAGGCGGCGAAGCCCTCAAGGTGATTCAGGCCCAGAGCGCCACCACGGCCGAACTGGTCCGAAACCTCGGACTCAAGCCCCAGTGAAGCGGCGAGCACCCGACTCCGGCCAGGTCGGGTGGTAGTCAGCGCCCCCAATCCTGGCTTCGGTAGGCCCCCCAAGGGGTGCAAGAAAACGTGGCAGCTGCCCGGCGTTTTCTTGTGAAGCGATGCCGTCGGGCACGCGCCTGCTGGTGGCGTATTTCGCCAACGCAGTGATTAACGTCACCACATGCAGCACGTGTTCGGCAGTCTTCGGCATATTGTCGGAATCATCCGGACGGGCCACCAGGAATCCTGATGGTGTCCAGTGACCGTCATGGCTCTGGGAATCGACAAACCATCGGGCCATCTGGAGCGCATGCTCGACATGGTTGTCGCATGCGTCTACGTCCAGCAATACCGCTGCGCCCCAGCCGAATTTGCAGGCTTGTGAATTGACGTTGTAGTCAAACTGGAGCGCTGCACCTTGAACGGTTAAGTCCAGATACGTCTTCGCGAGCTGCAAGGCCTTCGGTTCGTTTTTGTGCGCGAAATATCGTCCGAGAAATGCCGCCGCGATACCGGGGTTGTAAAACTGCTGAAACGGAAGGTGGAAGTCTGTGATGACATCCCATTGCGTATTATTCGCGTCGGCCATGGTCAGCAACTCCGCACCAATTCGGCACGGAAACAGGCGCCGGGGAAGGTCTGGTTGCATCTTGTATAAATCCACGACCCAGTTGAAACTTGCGTCCGCGAGATCATCATTACCAACGGTGAGTGCCGCCAGGCCGAGTTGGGCGGTGCCCAGCAAATCCGTGCGTCCGGTGCGGCGCAGCTCCGGGCGTTCGGAATATGCGCCCCCTGTTTCTGCCTCTACCAGGCTTGCCGCCAGGAATGCCATCACCCGCCGTGCCACGTCATACTGCTCCAGATGCCAGGCCCCGATGGCTATCTGGGACAGCGGGTACGATGCCAGGACCCCCAGGAAGGGTTCCCGTGCCGCGCCAGGCCTGAGGTCCCCGTGCTCGTCCAGCGCGTTGTGAACTATCCAACTCAAGACTTCGGCAGCGCTGTCGCGTTTTCCGGCAACAGCGAGGGCCCACGGAATTCGATAGAACGAGTTAAACCGATCCGCGCCAGCGGGTTTGCCATCGCCACGAAGGCGCTTGCAGATCCAGTCAACGCCTTTGTCGCGCGACGCGTTCAGATCACGAAGCGCCACTTCAATTCGAGTACCCAGTTCTTGTCGCATCGGGGTATGGTTGGATGAGACTCACAGGACGCATGCTGAAACGATTTCGGCGGCAGTCCTGCGTTCGGCAGAGAGAATCGTTTCGCCAAGTCGATCAATAGCTACCGGGCCGATTGGAAGCTCCTCGCTCATCGCGTGCAAATTGGTCATCACTTCGCCGCGGTCCCAATTGAAGGGTTCTCCATCGGCGTGTGATGCGTGCCGCAGCGTCTTGCCGTTGGCCAGGTCGACCTCCAGGATAAATGAGCGCACACCGAGCTGCGCGTCGGCTTGAACCTTGGTTCTTTGGATCAGAGGTTGCAGTAGGGGATCGGCAAATCTTTTCAGGTCACTACCTCTGACGGTTTGCTGAACCAGCGCGACTGCGAGGCAGAATTGCGCACTCATCAACGTGCCTCCGGTATCGGCAAACGGGCCGGTGGAATCGGTGCCGGGATAAGCTGCCTCTGTGATATTCAAAGTCAGACGTACCGCCGAGACATTTTGTGCGGTCAATGCATGCTGGCGCGCCAGGAGGATTGCCTGCTGCACGGGACCTTGCAGAATGGCACACACCGCGTACGGTTTGTAGGTCACGTCAAGGCTACGCCATTTGGTCCCAAGATCATTGCCTACCTGGCCAGTTTGCTCCAGGTCGCCCATGAAGGCTGCATAGAATCCGGCCGAACCTTCCAACGCATTTGCTGCACTGGTGCCACCAACGGCGGCCAAGCGCGCTGCCAGAATGCCATTCCTTGCTGCCAGGCCCACCTGAAACTGCCATTCCTGGGTTCCTTCTACCCATGTTTGATTGGTACCTGCCGCCATGCTGGCAACGATCCCGATGGCGTTTGCCGTGGCGTCAGCGTCCAGCCGAAGCAAGCGGGCAACCGCTGCGGCGGCGCCAAAACCACCGTAGATGCCACTGGCCCTGAAGCCGCCAGCCGTGGTGCGTTTTGCGAATCCCTGGCTGATCGCACCAGCAGCTTCGTAACCGGCAACCAAGGCCGTCAACATGTCCCGGCCCGAAATGCCCAATTGTTCCCCGACTCCCAGCACCGCCGGTGTGGTGATGGCACCCACATGGGTGAGCCCGGGGAAGTAAACATCGTCCTGGGCGCGGGCGTGCATTAGCGCGGCATTCACAAAGGCCGCCGTCTCCGGCGTTGCCGCCCGACCACTCAGCAGGAGCCGGGCACCGGCGGCCGGACCGTGCTCGCCCAGCGCCTGTGCGTAACGCAGGGGGGCGCCAAGCAGAGGTCCGCCGGCGATTGCCACGCCAAGGTTATGCAGAAGACTGACTTTGGTTTTCTCCAATACGTTGTCGGGAATTGTTTCGTATTCGAGTGCCGATGTGAACGCGGCAATGCGCTGCGATATGGTGTTCATGGTGGTTGCCTTTCAAACGCCCCAGGCGAGAGTAGTCTTAGCAAGAAATTTACTGAAAAACCCGGTGCGTATTGAAGCCCGGTCGGCGACTGCCCGCCGCTGGCGCGCAGTTCGTCGACTAGAACCGGTACACCAACGGAAATAGTGTGTATGCCAAGACTCGATAAGAGTTCCAGGACTTCCGCAGTTCGCAATGAAGCCCTCTTCGAGGGCTTTTCTGCAGGGGCCTGGTTCGTTGATCTGCACGGTGTCGAGTTCCACGGACGGGCTCCCTTTTCTTGAGATCGCTGGACAGGGCCGGTCAGGCTGAAGCCACGCGGGTCGGATCCAGCAGCAGCTTGCCGAACACCTGCCGGGCATCGAGCATGGCCTGGGCTTTGGCCACGTCTTCCAGCGCGAATGTTTCTTGAACAACCGGCCGGATCTTTCCTTGCTCCACCAGCCGCATCACATCCAGAAAGTCCTGCCGCGCGCCCGCGAAGGAACCGATCAGCGTATGTTCCTTGACGAACAGGTGCCACAGATTGATATCGACCTGGAAACCGGAATGTCCTCCACAGGTGACGAGCCGACCGCCGCGTGCCAGTGCGCGCAGACTGCCCTCCCAAGTGGCCTTGCCGACATGCTCGAACACCACGTCCACACCGCGGCCGCCAGTCCATTTGCGCACCTGGTCTGGCCACGATGGATCACGATGGTTGACCGCGAAATCCGCGCCTGTGTCGAGCGCCTGGCGCACCTTGTCGTCGCTGCCGGCGGTGGCGATGACGCGGGCGCCGGCCAACGCGGCGATCTGCATTCCGATCACGCCGATGCCGGAGCCCGCCGCGATGATCAGCACGTCCTCACCGATGCGGATGTCGGCGCGCCGGCGCAGCATGTGCCAGGCCGTGGGGCCGGTCACGGCCGCGGCGGCCGCTTGGGCATACGAAAGCGACGCCGGCAAGCACAGCAACTGCCTGGCGGGGGCAACCACCCGCTCGGCGTATCCACCCGGGGTCTGCACGCCGAACACACGGCCGCGGGCGCACATGTTGGTCGCACCGCGCAGGCAGGACGCACATTCCCCGCAGCTCAGGATCGGGTCCAGCACCACCCGGTCGCCGACCGCCCAACCGGTGACACCCGGCCCCACCTCGACAACGTCACCGGCCACTTCCGTGCCAGAAATGTGCGGCATCGGCGGTGTTTGCGGCGTCTGTCCATCCCGCGTGAGCAGGTCCACCTGGTTGAGCCCGCAGGCCCGCACGGCCAGCAGCACCTCGCCAGGTCCCGGTGTGGGTACCGGCACGTCCTTGTCCAGCCGCAGTTCGGTCTGGCCGTTGCCGACATCGTGCAGGCGCATCGCACGCATGGTGGTTCTCATTTCTTGCCTTTCTTGAAGCTGTTCAGGTAGGCCGCCTTCTTGTCCTTGAACTCCTGGGATTGGAATGTGAGTCCGTTGGCCACCGCCTCAACACCCAGTTGATCGCGCAGCCCGCTGCTGATGCCGTTGCGGATGATCAGCTTGAGCATGCGTAGCGCGTCCGAACCCATGCCACCCAGGTGTTTCTCCAGCGCGTCCAACCGCGCGTCAAGCGCCGCCTGGTCCTCCACCATCTCATTCAGCATGCCCCAGGCCAAGCCCTGTTCGGCTGGTATCGGACTGCCCAGCACCGCCATCTGCAGGGTCCGTGAAACTCCGATATGGCGCTGCATCAACCAGCTCAGTCCGAAGTCCTGTACCACGTCGAGCATCATCGGCACCATCCAGAAACGGGCCTTGCGCACCGAGATACGCATGTCGCAGGCCATCGCCAACCCCAGTCCGCCGCCGCCACAGGCATCACCGTTGATAGCGGCGATCGTCACGAAGGGGAGCCCGTACAAGGCCTCAATCACCCGGTGCTGCCAGTTCAGCAACCGGGTGCCGGAGAACATCGAGTCGTCGGTGACGTTCTCCATGAAGAACGGGGTGCTCAGGTCGACACCAGCAGAAAACAGCCGGCCGGTACCGGTGAGGAACAACGCGTTCAGGGAACCCTCGGTCTGCAGTTGGCCCAGGGCGTCGAGCAGTTCTTCCAGCATCACCGGGTCGAGCGAATTGAGTTTGTCGGGGCGCGTGAGCGTCAGGCGGGCACTCCGGCCTTGCAGCTCCACCTTGATCGTGTGATAGTTGGCAAATTTCATGATGTCTCCTTGCAGGGTGAATGCGGGAAAAGAGTGGAACTAGCCTTTTGGGGGCAGGTGGATGGCACCGCCGTCATACGCGTCGTGCGCCGCCTCCATCAAGGCTTCGGTCAGTGTGGGGTGGGCATGGATGGTCTGCATGAGCGCGGGCAGGGTCAGCTCCATCTGCACGGCCAACGTGGCTTCCCCGAGCAGATTGGTGACTTCCGGTCCGACCATGACGATTCCCACCACCTGGTCGGTCTCGCCGTCGGCTAGCACCTTGACAAAACCATCTGTGTGCCCGATGGCGATGGCCTTGCCGCTGGCGGAAAACGGAAACCGCCCAACCTTGAGTTTTGGATAGGCGCGGCGCGCCTCCTCTTCGGTGAGGCCCGCCCCTGCGATCTCGGGCGTGGTGTATACGGCGCGCGGGATGATCCTGCCGGACATGCTCCAGGGCTGGCCGGTGATGTCGGCAACGGCACATTCGGCCTCGGCCGCCGCTTTGTGGGCCAGCAAAGGACCACCACGCACATCCCCCACGGCATAGACCTGCGCCACATTGGTGCGGCACTGGTCATCGGTCACAATCGCGCCCGCCTGCACCTGGATGCCGGCCTGCTCCAGGGCGAGTTCCTGGAGACGCGGCCTGCGCCCTACCGCGACCAGCACCATATCCACGGTGGCGTCGCGTGCTCCGGTCGCGGTTGAAAACGCCACCACCAATTGCCCGCCGACCCGCTTGATCGATTGAACCGTGGCGCCAGTCACGATGTCGACCCCATGCTTCGCCAGGCTGCGCTGCAACACGGCGGCAGCCTCGACGTCTTCTTCGGCCACCAGACGTTCCAGCTTTTCAACGACCATCACCGCCACACCGAAGTCGCTGAATATCTGCGCGAACTCGACACCGATGACTCCGCCTCCGACGATCAGCACGCGGCCAGGCAGCACGCTGATCGCCAACGCGCCGTCACTCGTCACCACACCTTCGAGCTCGACGCCGGGGATAGGCGGTACGACGGGTTCGGAGCCGCTGGCGATGATCATCACATCTGCCGCGAGCTGTGCGCCGGTTTCACGAACGCGTACCGTCCTGGGGCCGGTGAACTGCGCAGTCCCCTTCACCAGGGTAATCCGGTTGCGGCGCACCAGCGTGTGAACGCCCTGGACCAGCCTCTTGACGGCGTCGTCCATTTTCCGCATCACCGCACCCATCGTGACCGACAGTGTGGCTGGATCGATGCCGAAGTGGCCCAGCGCGCCGGCCGCGCGGAACACCTGGGCCTGGTGCAACAGACTCTTGGTGGGAATACAGCCTACGTTGAGGCAGGTTCCACCCAACTCGCCACTTTCGACCAGCGTCACGTCCAGGCCGTGGCGCGCGGCGCGAATGGCGGCGGTGTAGCCCCCGACACCGCCACCGATAACTACCAGTTTTTTTCGGCGATCGGTCATGGGTTATCGGTCATGGCCAGGCCATCAGGTCGCAGTCGCCGTCGATAACCCGTTCGCCGCGCTGGTTCACACAGACGAAGGAGATTGCGATGGCCCTGCGTTCGCCGATCAGTTTTTCACCAGTCACCTGCGCTTCGGAACGAATCACATCGCCGGGACGCGACGGTGCGCGGTAACGCAGGCGGATCGCCGTGTTCTGCGGCAGTGTTTCAGCACCACTCCAGCGCAGGAGCGACTGGAACACGGGCTCCATCGGAATGCAACCGTGGGCAATCGTTCCAGCGAAGCCCGCTGCGGCACCAGACGCGGCATCCACGTGAATCGGATTGAAGTCCCCTGACAGCGAGGCATACACGTCGATGAGTTCCTGTGAAACCTGTATCTCGCACGAAGGCAATTTCTCGCCCGTGCGCGCAGCCACAGGCAGTCCGGTCATGGAACAACCGCCGTGAAACGGATGGCACACACCATCTCGCCCGCCGCATTGCGGGTACACATCTCGTATTTCATCATCCTGCGGTTCTTGCGCTCGATTTTCTCGACGATGCGAAATTGCGTCACCAGTTGATCGCCCACGCGCGCCGGAACGCCGAACACATCGTCATCTCCCATGCGAATGGCGCCGGGCGGAAAAATGGCGTTCTCCCAGCCTAGTCTCAGACCATAGGTCAGTCCCATGCTGGGCGGCGTGGCGGGCACCTGCCCGGTTGGCGTCTGCGGATAACCCATGAGTTGGCGAAACCGCTCGACGTCGGTGGCGGTAACGTTGCAGGTGCCTTCGCACAGCACCTGGTCAAGGCGCGCCGTGTCAAAGGCGAAGTCCGGGTTCATGGCAATCACCGCAACCGCGCCAGCAGCAGCGCGGGCTGTTCCATCAATGCCTTGAACCGGGCCCGGAACTCGCCGGCCAGCGCTCCATCGATCAGGCAGTGGTCGAAGGTCAGGCTGATGGACATCATGGGCCGGATGACGATTTGCTTGTCGCGCACCACGGCCTCGTCGGTTATCTGGCCGATGCCCAGCAGCGCCGACTGCGGTGCATTCAGGATTGGCGTTTCAAAGTCGCCTCCGTAGCTGCCGAAATTGCTGAGGGTGAAGGTGCCGCCATCCACGTCCTCGCGCGCCAGTTTGCCCGCGCGGGCCTTGGCGATGATCGCTTGGCGCGCCAGCG
Source organism: Rhodoferax sp. (assembly GCA_043759735.1). GTDB lineage: Bacteria > Pseudomonadota > Gammaproteobacteria > Burkholderiales > Burkholderiaceae_C > CAISIP01. Next base: position 25,669 of record JAYUQC010000094.1, on the reverse strand, counting down.
ACAACTGCACCAGCGTCAACTGGTCCACGTTGCGAATAACCGGGACGATGAGCCCGCCGTCGACCGCAATGGCAAGCCCGATATTGATCTCGTTCCAGGTCACGATCTCGTCGCCATCGATATATGCGTTCATCTCGGGCATGGCGGCCAGCACGGAGGCGGCCGCCTTGAGCACAATGTCGGTGTAGGTGATGCGTGCGCCAAGTTCGCTTTGCGCGGCAACCAGGGACGTGCGCAGGTTGATCGTCTCTGCCATGTCGATGCGACCGAAGCCGGTCATCTGGGCCTTGGTGGACAGACTCTGCAGCATGCGTTTGGCAATCGCTTTGCGCATACCGGTCATCGGACGACGCCAGAGGGCACCAGGTGCCGCAGTCTGCGTGGTCATGCTGGCACCCGAACCCTGCGCAGCCACAGCAGCTTGTGGAGTGGCCTGCACGTCACGCTTGAGGATTACGCCGCCGGGCCCCGACCCGGCAATCGACGCAAGATCGAGGGCGCGCGACTTGACCAACTGCCGTGCCACTGGGGAGACCATAAGGCGCTGGCCCGCGGCAGTAGTGCCCGCGCCAAGCGTGGCCGGATGGGGGGCCGGCGCGGAAGCGGAGGCGGGCGAAGAGACGAGAGTGGATGGTGGGACGGGGGCGGACGCAATGGCAGGCTCGGACGCCGACATCGATGCAGTGGGTTCCTGGGCACCCCCAGCGCTGGTACCGCTGAGAGCCGCTTCGGCGGTTGCATGCAGGTACCCGGCCAGGCCGCCAACCGCAAGCGTCGCACCTACCTCGGCAACGCGCTGGAGAAAGCCGTCATGTTCGGCTTCCACGTCGAACATGATCTTGTCGGTCTCGATCGTAATCACCGTATCGCCCTTGGTGACACGCTCGCCATTGGCGTGCCGCCACTCGACCAAAACAGCCTCTTCCATCGTCAGGCCGAGTTTGGGAATCGAAATGGCATGTGTCATACGGAGTCCTCCGCGCTGCCCGCTGCGGTGCCATTCGCCTCGGGAATGGCCCAGCGGCTCATGCCACCATCTCCCGCACGTTGTCGGCGATCCTGCCGGCGTCTGGATGGAGAAACTTCTCGAAGCCTTTGCCAAACGGCTGCGGCGTGAAAGGGGGCGTCAGACGCCTGACGGGCACATCCAGGTCGTAGAAGGCCCGCTCCATGAGCTCGGCCGCGACTTCCGACCCGAAGCCGAACGGCTTGTGCGCCGAGGTCACTATCAGCGCGCGGTTGGTCTTGCGGACCGATGCGACGATGGTGTCCATATCCAGCGGACTGATCGACCGCGGGTCGATAATCTCTATCTCGATGCCCTCGGCCGCCAGGATCTTGGCTGCGTCCAGCGACTTCTGCACCATGAGCCCGGTCGCAACCACGGTCACGTCCCGACCCTGCCGCTTGACGTCGGCCAGACCAATCGGGATCAGCAGTTCCTCGGCATCGTCGATTTCCTCTTTCATCTTGTGCAGCGCCAGATGCTCGATGAAGATCACCGGGTTGTTGTCACGGATCGCCGACTTGAGCAGCCCCTTGGCATCGCGCGGCGTGGTCGGCATTACCACCTTCAGGCCGGGCACATGCCCGACCCATGCTTCCAGCATCTGGGAATGGTGCGGGCCAATACCCATCTCGACCGCGACACTGGTGCGTATCACCATCGGCATCTTGAACACGCCGTTGTAGAGATAGTGCATTTTGGCGGCCTGGTTCGCGATCTGGTCCAGACACAGCCCAAAGAAGTCCATGAACATGATCTCGACAATCGGGCGTTTCCCGGTCATGGCAGCGCCAACGGCGAGCCCGACGATGATCTCCTCGCTGATCGGTGTATCGCGAACGCGCAGCGGGCCGAAGGCCTTGTGCAGGCCGCGCGAGGCGCCGAACGCGCCACCAGCGGCGGCAACGTCTTCGCCGATCAGGAACACGTTTTTGTCGCGCTCCATCTCTTCGCGCATCGCATCGACAATCGCCCAGCAATAGGTTTTGCTTGTCATAGGACTCTCATGGCTGGCCGTCAAGGGGCGTAAACGTGGTGCAGTGCGTCCTGCGATACCGGGTCCGGGCTGGCGAGTGCGAATTCGATCGCTTCGGTGATATCGGCCGCCAACCCGGCCTCGACCGATGCCAGCTCGTCGGCCGTGAATGCGGCGGCCTGCAACACCACGGCGCGAAACCGATCCACCGGATCGCGCGCCTGCCAGTGCGCCTCCTCTTCCCGCGTGCGGTACTTGCAAGGGTCGCCCTGGAAGTGCCCACCTCTACGATAAGTTTTTAGTTCGAGCAGCGTGGGGCCTTCGCCGGCGCGCGCACGCGCCACCGCCACGCGGGCTGCGTCCCGCACTTCGAGCACGTCATTGGCATCCACAATCACGCCCGGCATACCGTACCCGATGGCACGTTTTGCGATGTCCACTTCTTTCACTGTCTCGCTAAAAGGTGTCATCTCGGCATACATGTTGTTCTCGCATACGAAAATCATCGGCAGGCTCCATGCCGCCGCAATATTCATGGTCTCGTGGAACGAGCCCTGGTTGCTCGCGCCGTCACCGAAGAAAGCCACGCTGACTCGGTCGCTACCTTCGAGCACAGCGGAGTAGGCGGCTCCCGCCGCGTACGGGATGCCGCCACCCACGATGCCGTTGCCTCCAAGTATGCCCACCGCCGGGTCTGCAGCGTGCATCTCGCCGCCGCGGCCACCACCGATACCTGTAGCCTTGCCGAACATCTCGGCCATCATGGGCTTGAGTGCCATGCCCTTGGCCAGGTAGTGACCGCGTCCGCGGTGGGTAGTGACGACATAGTCATCCGACCGCAAGGCGGAGCAGACGCCAACCGCACATGCCTCTTGCCCCAGATAGGAATGGATATAGCCCGGGAACAGGTTCTTGGCGAAGGCGGCGTTCAATTGTTCTTCGCACTGCCGGATGCGGTACATGCCGGTGTAGATTTCCCGGACCATCGCCACCGAAAGACCGTTCTTTTGTGTAGTTTTAGGATTGATGGCGGGAGCCATTTTTTTCTTCCATCTTGAGGACGTACTTCATGATCTTACCGATGCTAGTATGTGGCAGAGACGGGCGAAATTCGTAGAACGAAGGCACCTTGAATTTGGCAAGATGGCGCGCGCACCAGGCATGCACCTCATCTTCCGTGAGGGTCTCGCCGGGGTGTAGCACCACGAACGCCTTGACGGCCTCATCGCGCAGCGCGTCCGGCACTGCGATCACCGCCGATTCGGCGATCTTCGGATGCTCGTTGAGCACCCGTTCGACCTCCGTCGCCGCGATGTTTTCTCCCGCACGTTTGATGACGTCCTTGGAGCGATCAAAAAAATAAAAATAGCCGTCGCCGTCGATAGAACCGTTGTCACCGGTGTCGAACCAGCCGTCCCGCAGGCAGGCATCGGTCGCTTCCTGGTTCTTGTAATATCCGGAAAACATGGCGCCACCGCGCACCAGGATCCGCCCCACCTGGCCCGCAGGCAGGTCAGCATGAAACTCGTCTACCACCCGCATCTTGCGCCCCAGCGTCGGCAGGCCGATGCAATGGCGCTTGGTCGTGCCATGCACTACTGGATTCGACGAACAGATTCCCAGCGTTTCGGAAAGCCCATATCCTTCGAACAGCTTGACTCCAAAGCGGCTCTCGAACGTGTCCCATTCCTCGTCGGTTGTTGGGAGCGCATAAAAAGAGAAGCGCACGTTATGCTGCGCATCGTCTGCGCGCGGTGGCTGCGCAAGCATGGTGCGCAGCAGCATCGGGACGATGCTTATCAGCGTGCAGCGATGCCTGCACACCTGGCTCCAATACTGGGTCGCGCTGTACTGCTCCAGCAATACGATGGTTCCACCGACCGTGATGGTCGGCATAACACCAACATACTGTCCGTTAACATGAAACAGTGGGAGCACTACGCAGGCGCGATCGGACGGAGTCATTCCGAACAGCATGGCGATGGAAATCCCTTGAACCAGCGAACTCTGGTGGCTGATGACGACACCTTTGGGGCGTGATGTTGTTCCCGACGTGTAGACGATTTGCGACGGCGCTTCGGGCGCGACCCGTATCACCTGGCAAGTGGCGGGCTCACACGCCAGAATGTCCGCTAACAGCCTGAACCCCGCCAGCCCAGGGCCTGCGCGCGTCGACACCTTGACCCGAACTCCAGGACATACGTCGGCCACTTCGTTGAACAATCCGATGAACCTGGGTTCACTGATCAAGCCGATGCTGTCGGAGTTGTTCAAAAGGTACTGGAGTTCGTCGGCAGCATAAAAAACATTGACGGGAACCATCACAGCACCCGCCTGGTTGATTGCAAACCAGGAGACCAGGAACTCCGGGCTGGTGGAAACCATCAGCGCAACCGTCTGCCCGGCCAGCACACCGTCGGCGATGAGAGCGTTACTAAGCCGGTTGACCTGGTCCGCAAATGCGCCGTACGTCATCGAAGTGACCTCGCCGACGGCGCTTTCGAACACCAGCAACTCCTTGTCAGGATGCAGCCGCGCCTTGTGACGCAGCAGGTCGGGAATCGTTTGGGTGCCTGAGATTTCCATGGTGGCCAACCGTTACCGGCTCCGTCAGTACGACTTAGGCATACCGCACCCTGCCTGGGCAATGAAGTTCTTACTCATTTCGTTCGTAACAGGAGCGAAGATGAGTTGCCGCACGTCCCGGTAGTAACGCTGCATGTGGTAGTCCATTGTGAATCCAGCGCCGGCCATAACACGCATGCCGCGATCAGTAGCGCGGAATGCGGCTTCGGATGCAAACAATTTGGCCGACGCTGCATAGACAGAGCAGTCCAGCCCCTCGTCCTGCATCCATGCTGCGCGGTAGGTTGACAGCTGCGCCAAGTCAAGCTCGACCAGACTGTCCGCCAACTGGTGCTGCACCGCCTGAAACTCGCCAATGGGCCGACCGAACGCATTGCGGTCGAGCGCGTACTGGTTGGCATCCTCCAAAGCGCCCCGGCCCAACCCGCTGCACACCGCCGCTACGAAAATTCGCTCATTGTTCAGAGTGTCGATAATGGCATGCCAGCCCCGGTCACGCATCCCAATGATGCTGCTTTTGTGCACGCGTACCTCTTCGTACGACACGATGTAGGAGTGTAAAAACCGTGATCCCAACTTGTTGATCTTGTCGTAACGGATGCCTGCAGTGTCCGTGGGTATAAGGAACACGGTGAGCCCAAACGACGGCTTTACTGGATCCTTGCCGGTACGCGCGACCACGAATACATGGTTTGCGATGTTGATCCCGGTGGTATATACCTTGGAGCCGTTAATGACGAAGTAGTCTCCATCTTCGTGCGCAACGGTCTTAGTTGCTCCAAGGATGTCCGTTCCGCCATCGGGCTCGGTCATTGACAAAGCGAAATGGCACCCGCCACTTGCAAGTTTCGGCAGAAAGTCGCGGCGTTGCGTGTCCGTACCGTGCCGCTCCAGCGTAACAGCGCCGAAACAGACATCCAGCCCATAGGCCAAGGCGACGGTCGAGCTGTGCCTTGAAAGCTCCTCCAGCACGATGACCTCCTCCATCACGCCGCCGCCAGTGCCACCGTACTCCTCGGAAATAGTTGCCCCCATCAGACCCAGTGCAGCCATCTTGTCGAGCAATTCCGGTGGGAATACTTCGATCCGATCCCACTCCGCCACCTTTTCCTTTGGCATCTCTTTTTCTACGAAGCGCCGCACAACATCCTGCAAAGCGCGCTGCTCATCGTTGAATCGAAAGTCCATAAAAGCTCCGTTTGGTGGCTGGTACTTAACAAGTGTACCATCAAGTAATAAAATAATTCTCTTTGGTTTTGTTGCGCTGGGAAGTAGACCCGGCCGCAGGTGATCGAGATCAGGAAGGTCACACGAAGTCTTGGCATGACCCAACAGCAAGCCGCGAAAAGAATGGGCATACACAGCCCAAAGTCTCCGACATGATGCGCGACGACTTCACCAATTTGTCAAAGCGCGAGTTGATGAATTGTCTGACGAGGTTGGGCTACGACATTGAGATCAAGGTCCGGCTTGCCAAGGCTGGCATTGGGCACTTGCGGTTGGCTGCGGCCTGATCCTGCTGATGATCGGTGTATGCGCTCCCGGGCGCGCGACGTTCTGTGACGGCAGTTTCCGGCATCGGCTTTTTGGGGAAACACTGAATAAGCTCTCGATACGGTCGGCCACTCCTGATGCTCGCGCGTTAAGGATGAAGTGGAATGACCGAACGGGATGCGAACAATGATGAAGCAAATGACATTGGCGACGGCCAAGGGATTCGAGGTACATGGCAGGGCCACCCGTAAGGCGGAATTTCTGGCGCGCATGGAAACGCTGGTGCCGTGGGCAGAGATGTGCGGATTGATCGAAGCGCACTACCCCAAGGCGGGCAACGGCCGGCCCCCGGTGGGGCTGGAGCGCATGCTGCGCATGTACCTGATCGCCAACTGGTTCAACCTGTCCGACGAAGCCTGTGAGGACGCGTTGTACGACATCGCTGCGTTTCGTGACTTCTGTCGCATCGACCTGGGACGTGAACGGGTTCCTGCGCGAGCACAACCCCATCGTCCGGCACACCGTGTTGCGCCGACGCGCGACATTGGAACACGCAGGTTTGTTGCAACGCGTGGGCGTGTCCATCTATCCCGACCCCGAGGCGGGGCCGGGTGCCTACGCGGGCGTCGGATTCGACGGCGCGGGTCTGCTGACGAACCTGCCCTTCGACCTGGCTTACCGCGCGGCGGAGGATTTCACTGCCGCGCTGAAGCTTCGCACCAAGGCTGCCGGCTTCATGAAGACCATGCTGTTGCAGCGTATCTGCTCCAGTTTTGTCTCGGGCAGGTCAACTGCTGAAAAAATGCTTCGCCGAGAAATTCTGGAAGACGAAGAACAAGCAAATGCGCTACCACGAGAGCATCGACCCCGACAAAGATCGCTGGGAGCCGTGCTCGCGTGTGCTGGCGCGTCGGGGCATCGTGGACAAGCTGTCGGTGTCGTGGTGAATCGCCCGCTTGTGCATGAACGGCGCTGATTGATTTTTCAAGTGGTTCAGTATGTCGGCAGTGGTGAAACCCGTGGTAGCGGTGGCCGCCAGTGACAAGGCGGGTACCTCCAGTCAAAATCTGGGGGACAAATATGCGACGCGTCGGTCAAGTTGCGCTCGAGGTCGGTAGCTGATATTTTTCGGCTCGCCGCAGGCTTGGTGCGAATCGAGCGCGTGCTGCATAGCGCCCGCGATGTTCAGGCTGAATGGTCTCGCGCTTGACTCCGTTTGGCGGATCGATTGGTATTTGGCGCCCGCGTAGCCGGGCGCCAATGCCTCACCTGCGGGGCTTGCGCTTGGCAGTGCTCGTGACTTTCGGCTTCGCCGGTGCTGCGCGCTTTGCCTGCGGTGCCGATCTGCCTTTGCGGGCGGCCGTTGCAGCAGTCTTTGACGGACGGGTCGCTTGGGCGGGTTTGACCATTCGGCTGCGGCCTGTCGGACGCCCCGGCTGTACATGGCGCAGCAAACCAACGAGGCGCTCGGCCACACGCTGCAGCCAGGTTTTTCGTGCTGCATCATCGACTTCCGTCAGAGCCAGCGCGTCGGCAAACTGCGATAGCAACTCCATCTGCACCGCAACCGAGTCCAGTTGCGGCGGACTGACCGTCACATGGCCGAATGACACGTCATAGGCGCGTTCCAACTCGGCGCGAACTGCGTCGCCGCCCGCACCAGGCGCGCCCAGCGTGCCGTCCAGCAGGTGCTCGACCAGCAGGGCTTCGGCTTGCATCACCTCGTCCCAGGCGTCGAAACCGACGGCAAAGGCCCGCTCGGCCGCCTGCGCGCATTGGCGTGCCATGTCGATGGCGGCGTCGCGTGGTGTCGATGTGGTCGGGGGCACCAGGGATTCGAGTGCCAGGCGGTTCAGCGTCTGGTAGGGCGAGAACCGGCCGCTGGACAGGTCGCGTTCGGCCAGGCGGTAGGCCTGCACGCTGGCGAGCAGTGCCTGGCGCAGCGCCTTGCCCGAGCGCACGCCGGGCTTGCCGGCGAGAATGGCCTTGGCATGCAATCCTGCCAGGCGCTTGTGGGCGCTGCCGCGCAGCGCGCTGCGCTCGCCATTGACCGGCGCCGAAGCGGGGGCGTCTGGCGAGCCGGTATCGGTATGCGATGCCACGAGATTGTCCAGACCATCGAGGCGGCTCAATGCCAGCAAGATCAGCGCTTCGCCCGACTCGCCGCCCGGCGCATCGGCAGCATCCGGATCGTTTTGCAGCGTGCCGCGATCCGCGCCGAGCCGCGCTTCGATGTTCGCGAGTCGTTCAACATCCTTGATCGGCACCAGGCCGCTGTTGTCCTCGGATCGAACGGCCAGCAACAATGCTGCACGCGCCTGCTCGAACTGCTTGAGCTCGAGCCAGGTCGCGCCGAGCGCCGACTGCAACTGGGGCATGGTCAGCCAGCCCGGGGGGCAGCGCACCTTGAGCGTATTGTTGGTGCGGGCCACCTGGGCAAGGGCGTCGCGCTCGGATTGCCTGTCGGTGCGGCGCGACTGTGCAACCCGGATGCGCGCCAACTCGTCGAGCAACTCGTCAGGCGATGCAAACAGTCTTCCGTCGCCCAGGGCAGGCGCGTAGTCGGCACGGGGCTCGGCGAGCCAGCCCGGATCGCCATAGGCCTGGAACGCACCCCAGGTGATGTCGTTGTCGCCCGGGTTCCAGATCGCCTTGCGGGCCTCGAAGACTGCTTCGCCGAACGGCAGGCGACGCAGCAGCAGGTGTTCGTAAAACGCCTCGCCAAATTGCTGCGCCTTGGTGTCATCGACGGCCCAGCCGGCGACGACAACGCAACGCACGCCGATCTCGATCAGCTCGCGCGAGACGCTGGCGGCAAGCTTGTTGCCAGCGCGGCCGTATTCGATCGTGCCCAGGTGACAGCAGTTCAGGAAGACGACCTCGGGCACCGTCTCCATCGCCTGGATTTCGGCGGCGGTGATCAGCAGGCCGTCCGACAGAACAACGCCGCTACGGCTGCGTCCATCGGCGTGCATCAGGTCGAAAACGCCATGCGCTGAAACATGCAGCAGCCGGTAGGGTTTGCGGTACAGCGCGGCAAACACGTCCTTGGCCAGCGATTCCTCGCCAATGACCTGTGCCACCTCGTAGCCCAGACCCGTGAGCACCCCGACAACGGCGACGGCTTCCTTTTCAGCCCCCGGGAGTTTGGGTGGCGCCACGTTGCGCTGCTCGGGGGTGCCGGGAAACGCGTCGACGAAGCCAAGCGATGATGGGTTGCCAATCACCAATGCCGTGCGCCCAATCGCTTCGCGCACCTGTCGGCGGAACTCGGTCGATGCCAGTTGCCGCACCACGGCGGTACGCATCGCCAGCGGGAGTTTATCGTCGTCGTCGCGCAGCGGATCATCGGCGAGCATCAATTCCCATGGCAGATTGGCAGTGGCGTGGTCGACCACGAGCACGATGCGGTCCATCGTCCGCGCCGCCTCCTTGAAGTCATGCGGCACCATGAGCTGGAACAACATGCGGCCAAAGTCCTCCTGCCATACCGGCGATCCGATCTGCTGGCGTACCAGCGACTCGACCAGGCCCGGCTGGCGCTGCTGTACCACCAGTTCGGCGCGCGCGCGTTCGCCGACGTACAGGTAGCGCAGGCGCTGGGCCAGCCGGGTACGGGGCGCGGCGGCACCGCCAGCGCCGGCTCTGCCAGCATGTTCGCCGTCGTCGGCGTCGGTGATGATCAGGCGCGGCCAATAGTTGCCGCCCGCTCCATTGAACAGACGCTGGCGATAGCCCTTGCCGTGCGCGAGTTCGTCGCGCAACAGCAGCGCCGTTCCTTGTCGCAGCGCCGCGGACGCCAGTGCCGGACCCGCCTGGCGCAGGGCATACACCGCGGTAATCGCGGTGTCGAGATAGAGCTCGACGATATCGAGACTGGCCACGCGGATGTTCAGTCGCGTGGTGTCGTGGAACTTGGCGTTGGCTTCCATCACACCCCGCACCAAGGCTTCGACCGACGAGGCGATCGTCAGGTTGGCACTCGAGTTGTAGCCCAGCAGCAGGCTTGCCAACGGCAGCTCGCGATCGTCCTTGCCCAGCACGTCAACCACCTGCAGCAGGTAGCGCAGCACGCCGGTGCGCACTGCCTCGGTCAGCGACGACAGCGAGAGCGCGCCGTCGTAGCGGCCCAGCCCGGTCACCACGGCGCCACTCAAGCGTCCCTGGCGATGGGCCGTCGCGCTGGCCACCCGCAACACCGATGTGGCCGACCCCACAGGGCCGGCATACATGCCCAGGTTGAAACGCTCACGCAGGCCGCCATCGAGCAACTCCTCGTCGATCAGGTGTTGCGGACCGGCAATCGGATCATGCGCATAGTGACCGACCAGGATCGGTTTACCGATAAAGCGCAGGTCCATCGCCCTGACCGTCACCCGCAGCTGGTGTTTCGGACGGGGCGGCACGAGGTTGCGCCGCGAACCACCCATGAGCCCGCGCTGCAGCGCGATCGGCTCGTCGGCCAACGGCGGACCAGCATCGTAGATGCGCGGCGTGGCCTGTTCTATCGCGCGCACCGCCGGCGCCGTCGTGGGCAGGCGCGCGGTGGTGCCCGACGTCAGGAGCTCTGTCAGCGCGGTGAAGTGCTCCTTGGTCGCGGTCAGGTCGCCGTGTTCGGCATCCATGTAATAAAAACTGCCGATGCCGCCGATGCGGCCCGACTCCCATGTCACCGTGCCGTCACCGCGGGTAGTGCCCACCATCTTCAGCCGGCCGTCCTCGATGCGGGCGCCGCAGGGTGTGTTGCGCGCGGTGCCGAACACGTAGCTGCTCTTGCCTTCATACTCGGCAGGCAGCGCAGGCCGGCTCGGCCCATCGGCGGACCAGAGCCAACTGGCAGAATCGAGCACCGGCTGCGGCGGCTGGCCAACCCGGCCATCGCCGAACCAGAGGTCGCGCACGCTGCCCTTGAAGCCGACCCAGGTCTGTGCACGCTGGAAATCCCATATCTGGCCGCCACCTTCCTGGCCCTGGAATATGTCGGTGAACCCGGGCTTGGGCAACAACTGCAAGGCGCCGCGGAATCCCGCCACGATGTCCAGCACCTGCTGCATGTCGTGCTTCAGGTCCAGCCGCACCAGCGTGCGCAAGGTGTCGCCCTTGCCGATCAGGTTTTCGACCATCGAATGCGCGCCCTGATTGGGCGTGCCCAGCATCACCAGGCGCGCACCGTCGCGGCGCATCAGTTCGTCCATCACGGCCCGGCGCTTGTGGATCGTGGCGCGCACCACCAGCCCGCCCATGCTGTGCGCCAGCAGCCGGATGGGCTGTCGGGTTTCTTGCAGCAGCCGTTCGAGCAAAGCGCCGAATCGCTCGGCCAGCACATCCAGGGGTTGGCGCCAGTCGTAGGCGAATCGCTCGACCTGGTGGCTGCGCGACAGCTCTTCGCAGAGTTTGCCGTAGAACATCGCGAACAGCTCGTCGGCTTCGACCTTGGGTTTGTCAAAAGTGATCTTCGCCAGCCCGCCGGCGGCAATATCGAGCGGGTCGAACCAGACCCGGTCGTCCGTTCCGCGCTTCAGATGCGAGCCCATGACGCCGGGCAGCACGATCACCACCGGGCGCTCGACGCCGCCCACCGCGCGCGTCGACGCGGCCTGCAAGGCCGCCGCATAGTCCGATGGGTCGGGCAGGGCGCGGAAGGACTCCAGCTGCGTCGGTTGATCGGCCACCAGCCAGTCCCGCAAGGCGGTGCGGGTATCGGAGTTGGTGAAATAGCGGAAATGCGAGACGTCGGCGCCACGGTCGAACAGCACCCGTGCACCGACGGTCGGCGCGATTCCGGCCAGCATCGCCTGGGTGTCGACTACCAGGTCGTTGTCGGAATTGTCGAAAAACAGGTAGTCGGTCAGCAGCACGCCCAGGCGCTTGAGCAGATTGCCGCCTTCGATGTCACCGGCGATCACCGCCATCTCGACACCGGCGCGTACCGGCGCGTCGCGCAAGAAACGGGCCAGCGGCGAATCCGGCAGCATCGCCTCGATACCGGGCACCAGATGTGGATTGGTGCGGTTTTTCGCGATCTCGATGACGACGCGCTTGAACGCGGAATAGAACGGGCTGCCGAAGAAGAAGGGCACCTGGCCGATCAGGGTCAGCAGGCTCGACAGGAACAAATCGAGATTGGCGCTGGCCAACCGGGTGCCGTTGGCCGGGCTGGCGGTGCGGACATAGCGCTGGACCACGATCTCGCGCTCGCGCAGCTGCTTGCCCAGCGCGCGCAGATCGTCGCGTTGGCGCGCGTGCGCGCTGCCAAGTTCATCGATGACACGTTTGGCCTCGGCGGGGTCGGCGTCGCCGGTACCTTCGAAGGCAAAGGCATAACCGTCGATCAGCTTGTCGAACGAGTCCAGGCACAACAGATCGGCCACCAGCCCGCCGCGTGAATGCGAAACCAGGCTGATGTGTGCGCCCGTCGGCAAGGCCTTGACCAGTGCCAATGCGTTTTCGATCGGGCTTTGCGACAGGGTACGGTGCTCGAATGCGAATATGCCGCCAGCAAACCGGCGCTCGAGCATGCTCCACAAGTCGCGGTCGCCACCGCGCAGGTCGCCGAAGCTGCCATAGCTGCTGGAACCGGTGCCATGCACGAACACCAGCATCGGCCTGGCCGCCGATTCGGCGGTTTCATGCTGGGCAAAAGCGGCCGGTTGGAGGTCGGCGGCCTGATCGCCCGCGCCACTCCAGCGGTAGAGCCCGGGCTTTTGTTGCAGGCGCGATTCGATAGCCGCCATCAGCGCCTTGGTCCCCAACCATGTCACGCCGAGCTCCGCGGCATTGACGATGCCGTCGGATTTGAGCAAATCGCGCGCGCGGGCCAGGATGGAGTCGCCCGCGGGTTGCGTCACCAGCGTGAACACCTTGCGGATCAGGCCATTCCTGACATCACCCAGGAATCCGCGCGGTGCCGAGCCATCGGCGCGCAGTTGCTCCAGCAGGATTTCGCCGCTCGGCCCGATCCATTCGGGATGGGTTTGGCGTAGCGCATCGCGCAGCCGCGCGGCGCTGCTGATAAAGCTGCTGCCGTCGGTGAGCTCGAGCACGATTATTTCGTCGGCGGCCGCGGTGTGGGCCGTTTCCGCAACTCCGTCGACGCTGCCGCGCGCGCTGGCGCCGAGATCGAAACTGCCGGTCGGCTTGAGATACGCGGCAGGCAGGAAATCATCTTCGCCCTGGCCGCTCGAGCGCGCAGCAGGCGTGAGCCACGGGGGTAGTGCCGGCGCGCTTTCCCGCCCGTGGAATGTGAGGGAAATGGCGGACTCCGGCATGGTGGCTCCCTCGAAAGCACGTCTGTTAGGCGGCGCAAAAGTCAGTATAGGTAGGCTGTTTTGGCTTGGCAATCACTTATTGAGGGGGCGACCGATCGCCGTCACGGCGTGCATGGCGCTGCGCCTGGGCGCCAAATGCCAACACCGCTTCAGGGATCGCGCCCCGGCGCAAGTCCTGGTAGCCGTCGAAGTTCATGTCCAGCAACGCGAGCCCGGGTGCCGACGCTGACCAGGGAGTATCGGTGGCCAGGCCATCGATGCGCTGCGCGGGCGCAGCTGCGTCGGCATACCTGACTTCGATGGCACGTACCTGCAAGACACCGACGTCCCCCGGCGCGCCATCGGTCAAAGCCCGAGCACGGCCTTGGCACGCCTGAGGTTCTGCATGCGATCGTCGAGGCCGTTGTATCCGCCGTTGATGCGTTTGGTGACCGCTTTGACATCATCCATCTCGGCCAGCCTGTCAACGCCGCGGTCCTTCCAGAACCAGCACGACACGTCTGCCGCGACCACCGGGTCGGTCGACAGCAGGGTCGGTTTTGCGATGTAGTCGATGCCGGTGAATGTGCTGTACGCCGCATAGTTGGCGCGGCCCGTCAGCTGGATCAGGCCACGCCCCTTGAACCGCTTGCCGTCGCCCGGCTGTGTGTTCCCCAGGTCCCGGCGGCCTTCGTAGGCGGCGCCGCTGGCGATCTCCTCGGTATACAGAAACGACATCGACTCATGCCCCAGTTGCGCGATGAAATGGGCCATCTGCAGCGGCGAGGTGATCTTGTATTTGGTCATCCCGGCCTTGAGCGGTTCGAAGTTGCGATCGATCTTGCTCGCGGCCGCCAGTGGCAGCACGATGGCCAGTTTCTCCTTCGATGGGCCTTTGGGCAGGCCCGCCAGCAGTGCCGTGATCGTGGCATCGCCGGGCACGATCAACGCATCGGACGCAGGCAGTTGCATGACCTTGATCTCGAAGGCCTCGATCCGTTTGAGCGTATTGGGGCCGATGCGGCCGTCGGGCTCCAGCGGTTTTGGCTGCGGAGCCGGAAAACGGTCACGGTTCAGGTTGAGCAGGATCTGGATCGCTGCGACATCTGCCAGTTCGTTGCGCGCGCCCCGACCCACCGAGCCTGCTATGCACATGGTTGTTCTCACTGGGTGCGGAACCCGCACATTGGCGACGAGGTTAAGCGTGCGTCCGGAACGTGTCAATACGTCTGCTACCGTGTCACGGCGACATTGCTGCCGCGGCCGACCACGATGCGAGGCGACTTTGCCGGTGGCGCTGGCCGGCGTGGTTCAGCCGGTCATCGTCTCGGCCCAGGCCAGCGCCTGCAAATGGGCCCAGTTGATCTGGTGGTTGCTCAGGGTCAACGCATCGGCAAGGCGCGCGAAATTGGCATCGTCGGCGGCTTCGCAGGCAATCGTCAATTCCAGGATGGGTGCCAGCGCCCCTTTCCTTTCCAGCAGCGCGGCGGTGATCGGCTCGGGCAGCGAGACGGCGCCGATGGCCTTGTCCATCGATATGCCGAGCATGGTGTCGAGCAGGGAAAACACGCCCGTGACGAACGCGTTGTCGCTTTCCTCGGCGGGCAACAACTCGGCCGCCAGCAGTTCCATCAACCGCCCCCGCACGATCGCCATCTGACCGACCGCTGGCGGCACGCCGCCTTCGCGCGACATGGTCAGCAGCAGCGCGGCCCAGCGAAACAGCTTCTTCAGACCCAGGATCATGACCGCGTGGCGGAACGAGGTGATTTCGGTGCTGAGCCCGAACCCGGATGAATTGATATAACGCAGCAGGTTGAACGACAAGGTGGCGTCGCGCTTGAGGACTGCTTCGATCTGCTCGGTCGTCGCCTGCTTGCGTACCGCGTTGATGAGTTGGATCACCACCGCATGCGCCGGCCGTATGTTCTGGCTGGTCACGATGACCGGCTTGGCAAACCAGTAACCCTGAAACAGGCGCACGCCCAGCGCAGCAACCTGTTTGTGCTGCTCGGCGGTCTCGATCTTTTCGACAATGATCTGCGCGTCCGGCTTCTTTTTCTGCGCCAGCTTGATGACAGGCTCGACCAGATCGGCCTTGAGCGTCAACAGGTCGATCTTGATATAGGTCGCCAGCGGCAGCCATTTCTCGTAGGCCGGTGTCAGCACGGTGTTGTTGAATGCCAGCTGAAAGCCCTGACCGCGGGCTTGGGCCAGCGCCTTGACGGCGGACTCGATCTCGGCCGGATGGTTGCCCGCCACCGGTGGCACCTCCAGCACGATGCGCTCGGGCTTGACCAGTTCGAGGTGCTCGCTGCCCAGGCTGTCATGGGCGCAGTTGACGAACATGGTGCGCTTACCCATCAGCGTGGCGGTGTCGGCCTGGGACAACACATTGAACAGCAACTGCGCGTCGCTGGATGCGTTGTGTGCGCTGAAGCGGCGCGTGCGGTCGAACAGCTCGTAGCCAAAGACCTTGCCCTTGTCATCGACGATGGCCTGGCGGGCAATCGAGATGCTGTCGTCGGTGGGTTGCTCCGTTGCAGTGTGTGACGGAGCAGATGGGGTTGCGGCTGCAGGCATGGGTGCTGTTCCTGTAAGTTCTGCTGCATTTTATGGCCGCCCGGCGGGCGCAAGGACACTCAAGAAAACGCCGGGCCGCTTTGGCGACGTGCTTTTCGGCCTGGCTGGGCGAGAAACCAGCCTCGATGCAGCGGCAGCTGTGTGTGCGCTAGCGCACAGATCTGGGCGCGACCCGTGGTTAGAGTGGTACAGCAATCGCAGTGGCGTTTTCACTGCGTTATGGCTGCGAAGGAGGGCGTGATGCAAGTTGATCCACAGCGAAAGGCAGCGCCAGGTTATTTGATGGTCAGCGAGGTTCAGTGCCCGTTGTGCCAGGGCAAACTGCTGCGCGAACGCCGGCGCATGGTGGACCGCCTGCACAGCCTGCTCAAGCCGGTGAAGCGATACCGCTGCGAAAACTTCGACTGCCAGTGGGTGGGCAACATTGCCAACCCGCACGCCGATATGCCTGCAACCGGTGTGGCGGCTGGCGCGCAGGTCCGTGGCACGGTAGATGAACGGTCCCGTGGTGTCCCGGTCGTATTCGTTGTGCACATGGTGCTGGTTGCCGTCGGGGTGGTGTTCGTCCTTGTTTTCAGCGCCATGGAGCCTACGTCCTGGATCGATGAAAACGAACAGGCGCTCGAGTCGAGTTTCTACGAATCGATGCCCGAGCGTCCTGTCATTCGGGCCGACTCACGCTGATCACTCAGATGACCTGCACCGGACGCAGAAACCGGTGTTCGAAAACATCGGCCGGGACCGGCTTGCTGAACAAGAACCCCTGCAACTCCTCGCACCGCAACAGGCGTAGCAGGCGCGACTGTTCATCGGTTTCCACACCCTCGGCCACTACCAGGAGCTCGAAGGCATGGGCCATGTCGATGATGGCGGACACCAGAGCCAGTCCCTGCGGCGAGGCCGTCATGTCCGTCACGAATGCGCGGTCTATCTTGAGGATGTCCACCGGCAGCTTTGCAAGGTAGGCGAGCGAGGAGAAGCCGGTGCCGAAGTCATCGATCGCGATGCGCACCCCCATGGCGCGAATCGACCCTAGACTGTCAATACTGTGGTTGACGTCCTCCATGATCAGGCTTTCGGTGATCTCGAGCTCCACGCCATCGGCCGCATGCAGGTCGACGCCGATGGCCCGGCCGACCTCGGCGACAAAGCCGCGCTTGCGCAGTTGCAGCGGTGACACGTTCACTCCGACAGGCACGGCCGCCAGACCGGCATTGCGCCAGTGCAGATAGTCCCGGATGGCCTGGTTCAGTGCCCAGCGGCCGACCTCATGGATCAGGCCGGTTTCCTCCAGCACCGGAATGAACCGGCCCGGCGCCACCAGGCCCGTGCTCGGATCATTCCAGCGGATCAGCGCTTCCGCGCTGGTGACCTTGCCGGTCACGAGGTTCATCTTGGGCTGGTAATGCAGCACGAATTCCTTGTTGTCGAGTGCATGGCGCAACCGGTTCTCCAGGCTGAACTTGCCGGCCACTGCGTCGGTCATCTTGCGCTCGTAGAACAGGAATTTTTCGCCCCGCAGCTTGGCCTTGTTGAGCGCCGCCTCGGCATTGCGCAGCAGGATGTCGGCATCGACCCCATCGTCCGGGAACAGCGCTACACCGACCTTGATGGAGACACGGAACTGCTCGTCATTGAGGCGAAACGGATGCGCCAGAAAGCTGTTCATGGTCTTTTCGATCAGCTGGGTCAGATCGCCGTCTCGGTGTACCTCCGGCAGAATCACACCAAACTGGTCTGAACCCAGCCGGGCCACCAGGCTGGCGTCGCCGAGGTTGCGCTTGAGCCAGTCCGCCACCTGCCGCAGCAACGCGTCGCCGGCGGGTCGTCCGAGGCTGTCATTGATGTTCCTGAACCGCTCCAGATCGACCAGGAACAGGCCCGCCTGGTGGGCCGCGCCGGCAGCACTGCGCAGGTAGACCGCGACCCGCTCCAGAAACAGGTTGCGATTCGCCAGCCCGGTCAGCACGTCGTAGAAGGCGAGGTAGTCCAGCCGCTCCTGCTTGTCGATATGGTCGATCGCAAACGCGATGTCGCCAGCCAACTCCGTCAATAATCCGAGCTCTTCGGCATGGAAGAACTCGCGTTCCCCGGCGTACAACACCAGCACACCCACCGCGTCGTCCGCGACGACCAGGGGCAACACGGCCACCGAGTGGATACCGGCTTGGGCATAGAAGTCGGCGAACGCCACATGCGGCTCGCTCGGCAAATCGTTGATGACGACCGCCTCCTTGCGCCGGATCGCCCGTGTCATGATGGGGTTGCCCGTTGCCGCTCCCTCGATCAACGAGAATCGATCTTTGAGCAGGCTCAGCAGTTTCTCGCCCACACCGGCCGAGGCGACCGGTACCACCTGCATCTGCGCCTGGTCAACCAAGGCGATCACGGCCATGTGAAACCCGCCCTTGTCGACGGCGACGCTGCAGGCCCGCCTGAAAAGCGCGTCGCGGTCGGACACGCGCACGATCAGCGAATTGATGGCGCTCAGCACCGCGTACACACGGTTCAGGTAGGCGATCCGGGCGCGGTCCTGCTGGCGTGCCGTCATGTCCCGGATGTTGCATTGAATGACCGTCAGCCCGTCACAGATGTAGCTGTTGCTGACGAATTCCACCGCGACCGCGGTGCCGGCCTTGGTCTTGAGCGGTAGATCGTCATACCGCACGTAACCGCGCGTCTGCAACGCAGCGAACATTTCCTTGCTGTGCGCCATGTCGGCGAAAGATCCCACCTCCCAGATCTTCTTGCCGAGGAACTCAGCATGGGAGTAGCCGAGCAACTTGGTGAGGTAAGGATTGACGTCCTCGATCTGAGCGCTTTCGGCGTTGAGCAGCACGATGCCGTCCTGCGCGGTCTCGAAGAGCCGACGGTAGCGACTTTCGGATGCCTGCAAGGCCTTGAGCGCACGACTTCCCGTTGCACCGGCCACGGAAATGCGCGCCGCATCATGGGCAGCATTGCTTTTCATCAAATGAGGACTCCCTTAGGCGGGCGTGCGGCGCCCGCCGGTGCGCCCATGCACCGCACGCCGGGACGATGCCACGCCCACTTCATGACCAGTGTCAAGTAAATGACCACGACAGTCTGTGCGCTATGCCACATTGGGCGCAGCCGCGCTATGGTCGTATCGCTTCAGGGCCGGCCCGGCGGGCTGGCTCCCGTCAGCCTGTCCCCAGGCAATGACAAAGCAGGCCGCGTCCGGCAACCTGGTCCAGACCAGCTTCTCGCCAACCCGCAGCAAAGTCGCGCCAGCGATGGCTACCGCTGCCAGCGCTTCATCTGGCCGGCCGCGCCACAGGATGAATCGCAGCCTGCGCCCGTCCCGTTCGAGCGCGCACTCAACCTGCCGCCAATGCGAGGGCAGGCAGGGCGTGAAATGCAGCGTGTCCGGGCCCATGTGCAATCCGAACATCGATTCGATCGCCGCGCGGTGCATCCAGCCGGCCGAGCCGGTATACCAACTCCAGCCACCGCGGCCCGCATGTGGCGCCTCGCTGTAGACGTCACCGGCCATCACATAGGGTTCCAGGCCGTAGACGGCGCCCTGCGCCGTGTCGGCGGCGCGGTGCGCCGGGTTCAACCAACGGAAATAGCGCCAGACCCGATCACCGGCGCCGGCATCGCGCGGCTCGCGCAATCCGAGCTCGGCCTGCGCCATCAGGGCCCATACGCCCGCGTGGCTGTACTGGCCGCCGTTTTCACGCACCCCCGGCGGGTAGGCCTGGATGTAGCCGGCGCTGGGCGACTGGTTTTGCAGTGGCGGATGCAACAGCCGTATCAGCCCTGGCGCGGGATCGATCAGGTGCTGCTCGACGGCGGCCATGGCCTGGCGCGCCCGCTCCGGCGGCGCCAGACCGGACAACACGGCCCATGCCTGCGCAATCAGGTCGATGCGTGCCTCGGTGTTGGCGGCCGAACCCAGCACCTGTCCGTCGTCGAAGAACGCGCGGCGGTACCAGCTGCCGTCCCAGGCCGGCCCCTGCAGCGCATCCTGCCAGCCCCGTGCCGCATGCTCCCAGTTGTCGGCGCGCGCCCGTTCACCCCTGGCCCGGGCCAGGGGCGCAAAGCCGGCGACCACGGTGCACAGGAACCAGGCCAGCCAGACCGATTCGCCGCGGCCCTCGATGCCGACCCGGTTCATGCCATCGTTCCAGTCGCCGCTGCCCATCAGCGGCAAGCCGTGCATGCCCACGCGCAGGCTGTGGTCGATCGCGCGTGCCGCATGCTCGAATACCGACACCAGCTGCTCGCTGACCGTCGGAACGTAGTAGGCGTCTTCGGCTGCGGGCGCGATCGCGGCCCCTTCGATGAATGGCACCAGCACGTCCAGCAGCGCCTGCTCGCCGCTGGCCTGCAGGTGGCGCAGGCAGGCAAAGGGGAGCCACAGCAGATCGTCCGAAAAGCGCGTGCGCACGCCCGCGCCGTCGGGTGCATGCCACCAGTGCTGCACGTCGCCTTGCGGGAACTGACGCGCGGCCGCGGTCAGGATCTGCTCGCGCAGCATGTGTGGCGCGGCCCAGGTCATCGCCATGGCGTCCTGCAACTGGTCGCGAAAGCCGATGGCACCGCCGGCCTGGTAGAAGCCGGCCTTGGCCCACATGCGGCAGGCGACGTTCTGGTACAGCAGCCAGCGGTTGACCATCACATCGAACAGCGGGTCGGGTGTCGTCACCCGGATCGCGCCGAGCAATGTGTCCCAAGCCGCTGCCACCGTTGCAACGCGCTGGTCGGCGGCAACCGCGCCGTCCGCCTCTGCGCTGCGCAGCGCAGAGGCCAGATCGGCGCCGTAACCCAGCAGGAAGACCCGTTGCGTGGTTTCTCCGGGCTTGATGTGGATACGCAGCGCCAGCGCGGCGCAGGGGTCCAGTCCGATGCCCTGGTTCTGCCCCAGCTGCTGCGGGAGTTGCAGTGCGCCGTAGCTGTCCAGCAATTCGCGTCGGTCACAGGTCCATTCGGGTTGTTCGCCCGCTTCGAGCCCGACCGACAAGGTGGCCGTGGCACCCCCGAAGTTGCCCGCGTGCTCGGCCTGGCTGCACGACAGGGTCATGCGCCCTGGTGTCGCATGGCTGGCAGTGTGGGTGCTGAGCCGATCGCCGCGCCCGCTGCCCATGATCCACTCCGCGATGCCGAGCAGGCGCAAATGGGCGGTGTTGCCACCGCGGTTGGCAAGCGTCAGACGGACCTGCTTGGTCGACGTCAACGGGTCGACGCACCACTTTACCGTGACCTCGATATCGCCATGGCGATGGGCGATCGTGCTGCTGCCCTGCCCATGGCTCACCTGGTACACCACACCCGGCGCGCCCCAGGCGCTGGGCGCCACGCTCCAGCTCTGGCGCGTTCTTCGGTCCTGCAGCAGAAACCACTCGGACGGCGGGTCCGCCACCGGGTCGTTGGACCAGCCGGTGAGTTGCATCAGCCGGCTGTTGACAGCCCAGCTATAGCCACCGCCGGTCTCGGACAACTGGGCGCCAAAGGCGGGATTGGCGAGCACATTGATCCAGGGCCGTACCGGGCGCAACGTCGCGCCCACGTCGAACCGGAACTCTCCCGAGGGCGAGTCGAATAGGCCCTCGGGTGGCGGTTCGGCCGGCGCCTGCGGATCGCAGGTTGCGACCGGTGTGGCAGGGCGTTCGCCGCGTTGCACAAAAGCCTGCTGGTGCCATGCCAGCCACTGGTCGATCAGGTGTGCGAATGGTCGCCCGTCGGCATGCAGTTGCATGCGTGCCAGTCGCCGCAACGTCATCTGTTCGTCGGCGCTGAGCTCGTCGCCACGCAGCACATGCAATTGCGCCTGCGCGGCGCCGGCCTGCCCTAGCGTGTCGGCTGCGTAGCGTTCCTGCAGCACCGCCAGCTCGCGCTGCAAGTCCATCAGGTAGGACGCGGGTTCGAGATTGACCACGACCAGGTCGCAGGCGATACCGCCCCAGGCCCACCAGCGCAGTGCCTGGGTGGTCACGCGCAACAGGCCCAAGCCTTCGATGACCGTTGCCCAGACCAGGACGACCGGCTTGTCGCCGGAAATACCCAGGCGCCACAACAGGCGTTTGTCGCTGGTTCCGGCACCGGTGCCCACGCGCATGCTGCCGGCGTGGCTGGGCGGGCGGGCCAGGCCGAACAGCAGCGCGGTCGTCAAGGACTGGATCGCTGCCAGGTTCCCGGCCGACACGCGCATCGTGCGCAACCGGATGCCCGCAAGTGTGGCGGACATCAGCGAGGCGCGTTGTACATGGCTCGCCTGACGGTATTTGTCGATGATCGCGTGCAATGTGCCTGCGTCGGCGCTGGCGGCCGTGGCGAACGTCAGCTGTGCCTTGCCGCCGGGTGCGATGCGCACGCGCACCGCCATCACGCTGACAGGGTCCAGTGCGGTGTCGAGCCCGATGCTGACCGATGCCATGCCGTCCGACTGCGGGGCCAGGTCGACCAGCCCCTGCGGCTGCCCCGGTGCGTGGTTGCGGCCGAGCCAGCGCTGGCGGTCGGTCTGTAGCCGCAACTCCAGTACCTGGGCCTGCGCATCGGCCAGGAAATGCGCTGCCTGCAGGGCCTGCTCGGTGGCCAGGCGCGGGGTGCGGGTGAACACCAGTGCCTGTTGCGCGGGTCGCCAGGCGCAACGGACGAACAGATTGCCGAAGGCGGGGTGGGATTCGTCCGCGCGCGGGTCCGCCAGCGTGACCTCGAACGCCGACAACAGTTCGATCTCGAGCGCTTGCTCGCCCAGGTTGTTCAATTCGACCTGGCGGAACTCGATGTCGTCCTCCGGGCTGACCCAGACGGTCGTGAGGGCCCGCAGCTGCGGCCATCGGACGTCGAAACACACCCGGTCCGGGTGAAATATGCACTGGTACCGCGCCAAAGGGTCGGGCGCGGGGTGTCGGGTGACGGACAGCAGCTTTGAATCTTGTCCCGCCGGGTCCGGATCGGTGCGGCGCAGGTAGATGAAATTGCCGTGCATGTCACGCAAGGCATCGTCGCGCCAGCGACCGATGCCGGTCTGGCCCAGGCGCGTCCACCCCGCGCCGTTGGCGCGCAGCGTGACACTGAGATGTCCGTTGGACAACACATGGCTGGGCTCCACCGCCGTGTCGCCCGGAGTCAACGCGCGCGGCACGCCAACCTCCCGGCGCCGTTGTCGGTGTGTCTGCTGGTCGCGTTGCGGCGCGTGCCGCAGCGGCGGAACTTCGCGCGGCGCGCGTTCGTGCAGCAGCGACGCCACCGCCTCGATGCGGATGTTGGACATGCCCCAGCGCTGGGCCACACCACCGAGCAGCACGTTGGCCAGTGCCACCAGGCTCATGCCTTGGTGGTGTGCCATGAAAGTGGATACGGGCGTGAACGCCTCGCCCCCGCCCTGGTGCGATGGCGTGTAGTCCAGCGCGTCGATAAAACCGCAGCTCGTGCGCGGCGCAAGCACCTGCAATGCGTCGAAATTGGCCAGCGCGCGCCGGGGCGCGAACTGTGCTGCCAGCGCGGTCGCGTACGGCGCGATGACCAGGTCGTCCGCGGGCGTGCGGCGCAGCGCCAGTGCGGGAACGCCTTGCGCGGCATACTGGTAAGCCAGCGTGTGGTCGCTGGCCGCATAGGCCGACTCGGACATGCCCCAGGGCACGCCCTGGCGCCTGGCGTAGGCGATCTGCTCGCGCAAGGCCGCGCGGCACGCGCCATCCATGACACTGCCAAACGGCTCTTGCAGCACCAGGGTCGGCATCATGTACTCGAACATCGAGCCGGACCATGAGCGCAGGCCGGCCAGCGCCCCCACCGCAAAGAACGGTCGGCCCAGTGCCGCCCAATGGCGGACCGGTACGTCACCCTTGGCGATTGCCAGCAGACTGGTCAGCCGGCACTCCGACGCCAGCAGGTCGTAGAAATTGGAGTCCGGCACATCCTCCTGCACCCGGTAGCCGATGTGCAGCAAGTGGCGCCGTTGGTGGTACAGGAATCCGAATTCCGGTGCCCATGCCAGTTGCTCCAGCGCCTGCGCCATGGCTTCGAGTCGACGGGCATCTGCGGCGCTGGCCGCGTCCGCCTGCGGCGTCGATGCAGCCAACTCCAGGCAGGCCTGGGCCACGGCCAGCAGGTGGCCGCTGAGGTTGCCGCTGTCCACGGTTGACACATACATCGGCAGCAGCGGCGCGCAGGTCTGCGTGTCGTACCAGTTCAGAAAGTGGCCACGGTGGCGCTGCATGCGGGCCAGCGTGGCCAGTGTGGCTTCCAGCCGGGTCAACAGGTCCTGCGTGCCGATCCAGCCGAACTGGCGCGCGCAGGCCACGCTGAGCAGGTACAGGCCAATGTTGCTGGGTGAGGTGCGGTGCGCCACCATGTCGCTGGGGAGGGTCTGCAAATTGTCCGGCGGCAAATGGTTCTCTTCGGCCACGACACAGCGTTCAAACAGGCGCCAGGTATCGCGCGCAATGCCCTCCAGGTAAACCTGGTCAGCCGGCGGCAAGGCGGCGTCTTTGCCGGCCGGGCGCGAACGGCTGACCCACCAGGTCCACACCGGCGATGCCGCCCACAGCAGGCACAGCGCTGATGCCAGCAGCGGGTAGCGCGTGCCGCTGGCCAGCAACGCTGCCAGCAGTGCCATTGCCACCGGGGGCAACGTCCAGTGCTGGCGCAGCACGTCGCCAAAACGGGTCTTGGCTGCGGCCTGTGCGGCGGCAGCGGTGGTCCACTGCAGCAGATGCCTTCGGCTGATGGCCATGCGGTACAGCGCCCGCATGACCGCGTCCATGCCCATCAGCGCCTGCTGCAACAGTTGGGCCAGCAGCCACAGGCCACCCCACAGCGCCCGCGTCAGGTCGGTTGCGGCCAGACGGTAAAAATGCAGTTTGGCCACATCGTCGCGGCTGGGTGAAAAACCCGCCACGGCACCCATCAGGGGCCCGGCGCAAAACCCTGCCAGCACCAGCGCCAGTGCGGCCCAGGGTGACACCACGCCGGTGCCCAGCGTCAGCAACAGCAGGCCCAGCGACATCGGCGCCACCAGAGAGCGGCGCAAGTTGTCAAACATCTTCCATCGGTTGATGGCGCGCAGGCGGTAGCGCCCAGGGTTCAGCAAAAACGGCAGCAACTGCCAGTCGCCACGGGTCCAGCGGTGCACGCGGGAAGCGGCTACATCGGAATGAAAAGGCGCGTCCTCGATCAATGTGATGTCCGTCACCGCAGCGCAGCGTGCCATCGAGCCTTCCAGCAAATCGTGGCTCAACACCTGGCCTTCAGGCAGCCGGCCTGCCAGCGTGGCATGCATGGCCCGCACGTTGAGCAGCCCCTTGCCGGTGAACGTGCCCTCGCCAAACAGATCCTGATAAACCTCGGAGGTGGCCGCGCTGTAGGGGTCGATGCCGCACTGCCCGGCAAACAGCCAGTGGTACAGCGTGATGTCCCTGGGTGCAGGCAACGGCGTGGCCACGCGGGGCTGCAGGATGCCGTAGCCGCCCAACACGCTGCGCCCGTCTGCACTGAGCTGGGGCTGGTTGTGCGGGTGCGCCGCCACGCCCACCAGTTCGCGCAGGCGGCCCGGTGGCAATTGCGTGTCGCTGTCCAGCGTGACGATGTATTTTGTATCGGCCGCCATGCGGGATTCCATGCCCAGATCCAGAAAAGCGGCAGCGCTGCCTTGCGCCAGTGCGGCCACCAGCAGTTCCAGTTTTCCCCGCTTGCGTTCCCAGCCAATCCAGCGCTGTTCGGTGTCGCTGAAAGTGCGCTCGCGGTGCAGCAAAATAAAGCGGGGTGCAGCGCCCTCTGCCGCCGCCTGCACAGTGGGGCCAGGGT
>JAYUQC010000093.1:0-12656 GCA_043759735.1 Rhodoferax sp. | reverse complement strand
GCCGAGTCATGGGGTTGTTGCCGGGATCAGACAGGTCGGGTGCCATGCGCTCTGCCAGCGTCATCGTCAGATGCGACGGAAAACAAGCGTTCCGTTGGTTCCGCCAAAACCGAAGTTGTTCTTGACCGCTACGTCGATCTTCATGTCGCGCGCCGTATTGGCGCAGTAATCCAGGTCACATTCCGGGTCCTGGTTGAATATATTAATGGTCGGCGGGCTCTTCTGATGGTGCAATGCCAGCACGGTGAACACCGACTCCACGCCCCCTGCACCACCCAACAAATGCCCGGTCATCGACTTGGTGGAGTTCACGACGACCTTGCGCGCGTGATCGCCCAAAGCAGCCTTGATCGCATTCGATTCGTTGACATCGCCCAGCGGCGTGGACGTGCCATGTGCGTTCAGGTAGTCGACCTGATCCGGGTTGACACCCGCATTGCGCAACGCGCTGTGCATCGCGCGCCGCGGTCCATCCATATTGGGCGCGGTCATGTGCCCGGCATCGGCACTCATGCCCAATCCCGCCAGTTCGGCATATATTTTTGCGCCACGCGCACGGGCATGGTCCAGTTCCTCGAGCACCATCACGCCGGCACCTTCGCCCAGCACGAATCCGTCGCGATCCCGATCCCAGGGGCGCGAGGCGGTCGCCGGATCGTCATTACGGGTCGACATGGCACGCATCGCGGCGAATCCACCAATGCCCAATGGCGACACGGTTGCCTCCGAACCACCGGCGACCATTACGTCCGCATCACCGTATTCAATCATGCGGCCGGCAACGCCAATGCTGTGCAGGCCCGTAGTGCAGGCAGTCACGATGGCCAGGTTCGGGCCCTTGAACCCGAACCGGATCGACACGTGGCCGGAGATCATGTTGATGATCGACGCCGGCACAAAGAACGGCGATATCCGCCGGGGACCCCGTTGGCGCAACTCCTCGTGTGTGCCCTCGATCATCGGCAGCCCACCGATGCCGGAACCGATCACACATCCGATCCGAGTCGCCAGTTCGTCGTCCAATGCATCACCGGTGGGTAGTCCGGCGTCCGCTACCGCCTGCATCGCGGCTGCGATACCGAAGTGGATGAAGGTGTCCATGGTGCGGGCTTCCTTGGCCCGGATATACGACTCCAGATCGAACCCGCGCACTTCCCCGGCAATCCTGC
This sequence comes from Rhodoferax sp., assembly GCA_043759735.1. Taxonomy (GTDB): domain Bacteria; phylum Pseudomonadota; class Gammaproteobacteria; order Burkholderiales; family Burkholderiaceae_C; genus CAISIP01. The sequence continues at coordinate 11,487 of JAYUQC010000093.1, read as the reverse complement.
AGGCGAAACCGGTGGCGTCGAACTTCGTGATCGTGTCGATCCCTGATTTCCCGGCCAGCAAATTGGACCAGGCTTCGGGCACGGTGTTGCCGACGGGGCAGACACAACCCAGACCGGTTACCACAACGCGACGACGGGACATGAATTTCAAAGCCTTTGGTTGGTGGCGATGCGCCGCCGCTTGGGCGACGCCTGGCCGGGGCATCCGCAGCGCCACTGGGTGCAGCGCAGTGAGTGCCTTGCTGCGCCCGGTCCACGTGGGACCGGGCGCAGCGACGAATCACGCCTTCTGATGGGTGTTGGCGTAGTCGATCGCGTTTTGCACGGTCGTGATCTTCTCGGCATCTTCATCCGGGATCTCGATGCCGAACTCGTCTTCAAGAGCCATCACGAGTTCAACCGTATCCAGCGAATCGGCACCCAGATCGGCGACGAAGGCCTTCTCGTTGGTGACCTGCGACTCCTCGACTCCGAGTTGTTCTGCAATGATTTTTTTGACGCGCGCTTCAATATCGCTCATGGAATCCCTCAAAGGGTTGTAAAAGAATCTGCGATTTTAGCCACCTTGCCGTCCCGGCTTCCAGTTGACCGCCGAACAGACGATGCGGCGTGATTGCGCGCATGCGCACTACATATACATGCCTCCGTTGACATGCAGCTCCTGACCGGTCACATAGGCCGCCTCGGGCGAGGACAGATAGACGACCGCATGGGCAACTTCTTCAGGCTGTCCGAGTCGCCCAAGCGGGATCTGGTCCAGCAAGGCCTTTTGTTGTTCGGCCGTCAATGCCGCCGTCATGTCAGTGGCGATAAAGCCTGGCGCGATGCAGTTCACGGTGATGTTGCGCGACCCAAGTTCCCGTGCCAGCGCCCGCGTCATGCCGGCCACGCCGGCCTTGGCGGCGGCGTAGTTGCTCTGTCCGGCGTTGCCCGAAGCGCCGACGACGGACGTGATATTGACGATTCGCCCATAACGTTGCTTCATCATGGTGCGCATCACGGCGCGGCTCATCTGGAACACCGCCCTCAAATTGGTGTTGAGCACCATATCCCAATCCTCATCCTTGAGCCGCATCGCCAGCATGTCGCGTGTGATGCCCGCGTTGTTGACCAGCACATGCAGGCCACCATGGTGCTGGACAAGGCGGGCGATCAATGCCTCGGCCCCTGCGGTGTCATTGACATCGAGCATTTCGCCGGAACACCCGGTAAAACCCGACAGGGCTTGGCCAATGGCTAAGGCGCCCGCTGGTGTGGTCGCGGTCCCGACCACCGCAAGGCCGGCTTGCGCCAAAGCCAGCGCGATCGCCCGACCGATTCCGCGCGACGCGCCGGTCACCAGGGCCACTCGGGGTGTCGTCGTCGTGGTGCCGGTCATGCCGTCGTTCCTTCCAATGTCTGCTGTGCCTGCTGCGCCGATGCCGGATCAAACATCGGCAGGCCGCTCAAACCCGAATCGATACGGGCAACCATGCCCGACAGTACCTTGCCCGGACCACATTCGACAATATGGTGCAATCCGCGGGCCTTGAACGCCAAAACGCATTCGACCCAGCGAACGGCGCCAAAGGCCTGCCGGTACAGGGCATCGCGTATCCGATCGGCATCCACCTCCACGGCGACGTCCACGTTGTTGATGAGTGCAATCTGTGGCGCCTGCAGCTCAATATCTTCCAGCGCCGCGCGCAGTTTCTCGGCCGCCGGTCGCATCAGGCTGCAATGAAAGGGCGCGGACACCGGCAACAGCATGGCCCGGCGCGCGCCTTCGGCCTTGAGCACTTCGCAGGCGCGCTCCACAGCCAGCTTGCTACCGGAGATCACCGTCTGGCCGGGGTCGTTGAAGTTGGCCACTTCCACCACTTCGCCGGCATCGGATTCAAAGCCGGCTTGCACCTGCATACAACAGGCTTTGACTTTGTCCGACGCCAGGCCCAGAACAGCGGCCATCGAGCCTCGGCCAACCGGCACCGCTTCCTGCATCGCCTGCGCGCGCTGCCGCACCAAGGGCGCAGCCTGCGCCAGCGTGATGACACCAGCGGCGACCATTGCCGCATACTCACCCAGGGAGTGCCCGCCAACTGCCGCAGGAGCAATGCCGGTCCGCGCCATCCATGCGCGGTAGGCGGCGACTCCGGCGACCAGCATCACGGGTTGCGTATTGGTGGTCAACGCCAACGCCTCTTTGGGACCCTCGCGAATCAGTTTCCCGATGTCCTGCCCGAGCGCATCCGAGGCTTCCTGCACTGTCTGCACGACAGCGGGGTCATCGCCCCACCCGTCAAGCATACCGACCGATTGCGAGCCCTGGCCAGGAAAAACAAAGGCGAATGGTTTCATGGGTTCATCCTTCAGGTGGACGGGCGCGTGAGACGCGGGCCGCAAGCGCCAGCTACAGGTTCAGCAGCACCGAGCCCCAGGTAAAGCCGCCACCCACCCCCTCGAGCAGCAACAACTGCCCCGGAACAATGGTGCCGGCGCGGACGCCTGCATCCAACGCAAGCGGAATGGACGCGGCGGACGTGTTGCCATGCTGATCGACCGTCACCATGACCTTGTCCATGCTCAGCTTGAGCCGCTTGGCCGTGCTTTGCAGAATCCGGATGTTGGCCTGATGCGGAATCAACCAGTCGAGGTCCGCCGCAGTTTTGTCGGCCTTGGCCAGAACGGCATTCGCGGAAGACTCAAGGACACCCACTGCCAGCTTGAACACCGCCTGCCCGTCCATGGTCAACAGCGGGCGCCCGATTGCCTTGCCACCGGACACGTTGCCCGGCACACACAAAATGCCGACATGCCTGCCATCGGCATGCAGATCGCTGGCCAGAATGCCAGGACTGTCGGACGCCTCGAGAACCACCGCACCCGCACCGTCCCCGAACAACACGCAGGTCGTCCTGTCGTTGAAATCCAGGATGCGTGAGAACACCTCTGCGCCCACGACCAGCGCCTTCCTCGCTGCCCCGGTCTGGATCATGGCATCGGCAATGCTGAGCGCATAGACGAACCCGCTGCACACCGCCTGCACATCGAACGCAGCGCCACCTGCCGCGCCAAGCTTGTTTTGCAAGATGCATGCCGTCGACGGAAACACCATATCGGGCGTCGAGGTAGCAACAATGATCAGGTCAATCTGGTCGGCAGTGACGCGGGCAGCCTCCAGCGCCTTAAGCGATGCCTGCAAGGCCAGATCACTGCTGCAAATGTCAGGGGCCGCGAAATGCCGCGCCTTGATGCCGGTACGCTCGACGATCCACGCATCGCTGGTCTCGACCCCGTTGGTCGCCAGTTCCTGCACCAGATCGGCATTGCTCAGCCGGCGCGGTGGCAAATAGCTGCCAGTGCCGGCGACTCGGGAATATCGTCTCATCTGTACATTGGGGCCGATCGCGCCGTCATGCAGCGGCCGCCGCGCCGGCCAACAATGGCGCGGCGTGCGCGATGCGACCCTGAACGCGATCGAGCAGGTTGTTACGTGCCGCATCATACGCGCGTGCCAGCGCGTGCTCGAACGCCAACTGATCGGCTGACCCGTGGCTCTTGAACACCAGGCCGCGCAATCCCAGCAATGCTGCGCCGTTGTAGCGCCGATGATCGACGCGCCGCTTGAACGACTCCAAAACCGGGTACGCCACCAATGCCGCGAGCTTGGTCAACGGGTTGCGCGAAAACTCGGCGCGCAAGAATCCGCCGATCATGGCTGCGACACCCTCAGTGGCTTTGAGCGCGACATTGCCGACAAAACCGTCACACACCACGATATCGACTTCGCCGTTGAATATGTCGTTGCCCTCGACATTGCCGACAAAGTTGAGGTCGCCAGCCAGGGCGGCTGCGCGCAGCAGTTCACCCGCCTTCTTGATCGTCTCGCTGCCCTTGATGACCTCTTCGCCGACGTTGAGCAGGCCGACGGTCGGATTGGAGACATCGCCCAGCGCAGACACCAGTGCCGAACCCATCACTGCGAACTGCAGCAGATGCTGGGCTTCGCAATCGACATTGGCGCCGAGGTCCAGCACCGTCGTTGCACCACCGCGGGCGTTGGGCAGTTGGGTCGCAATGGCGGGGCGGTCGATGCCATCCAGGGTTTTGAGCAGGTAGCGGGAAATAGCCATCAGGGCGCCGGTATTGCCGGCGGAGACCGCGGCCTGAGCCCGGCCGTCGCGGACCTGCTGCACTGCCACCCGCATCGACGAATCCTTCTTGCGTCGCAGGGCCACTTCGATCGAATCATCCATGCTGACAACCTCGCTGGCAGGCACGATGGTGACGCGCGGGTCGGCAAATGCGCCGATGGCATTGGACAACCCGACCAACAACAGGCGGGCCTGTGGGTGTTGCGCGAGGAAACGACTGCAGGCTGGCAGCGTGACAGACGTGCCGTAGTCACCACCCATGCAGTCGACAGCGACGGTGATCATCTCGTCAATTTAACCCAGGACGGTTTGCAGGCGCCCGCAGCGGCCAAAAAAATGAAAACCCGATGCTACCGAAAAAGTAGCATCGGGTTGTGGATCCCGCAATGGGTTCAGTCTTCAGACTTGGTCTTGACGACCTTGCGTCCGCGATAAAACCCGGTCGGGCTGATATGGTGGCGCAGGTGGGTTTCACCGGTGGTCGGCTCGACCGCGATGCCCGGCACATTGAGTGCGTTGTGCGAGCGGTGCATGCCGCGCTTGGACGGTGACTTCTTGTTTTGCTGGACGGCCATTTTCGGCTCCTTGGCGTTGGCATGGCACGCCTCATATGCGTGACACCATGCTGGATTGGACGGTGAGCGCGACTTTGCCGCGAAGCCTGCGAGTATAGCGCAACTATCTTCCTTTTTTACCCTTGCCTGGCTGGAGCTTGCGCAGCGCCGCGAACGGATGGGCCTTGGCATCGTCCGGCAGCTCGAACCCCGCATCCCGGACCGACATCGCGGGTGTGCTGGGACAGGAGGCGTGGCTGGCAATCAGGGGAAGGGCGAGCACCAGTTCATCCTCGACCAATTGGTGCAGATCGAAGTCGTCGGACTCGACCAGCAGGTCCTCACTGGCATCGTCATCCAACTGCTCGGCCGTGGCCTCGTCCGGAACAAACCGAAACCACTGATCCACGGCCAATGGCGTATGCACCGGGTCGAGGCAACGCTGGCAAACCAGTGCCACTTCTGCCGTGATCTGCAAATGCAGCCAATGCTGGATGGCCGCCGCGTTGCCGCCACGAGCCTCTCCTTGGGCCGTCCAGACCACGGGCGCGTCGGCGCTGGCGCCGACGCAATCCCCGGCGACACGCGCAAACTCCGATAGCGGCGCCGTGCCGCCCAGTCGCGTGCCGCTGCGCGCAAATGCACGGACATCCAGGTGCGAGGTGGGCCGCTGCGGGCGCTGGTTCTGCATACTGGCAGTGTAAGAGAATCACGCCATGCGTTCCGACCCGACACGACCCTTGATCCTGGCATCGACTTCCAGTTATAGACGCGCGTTGCTGGACCGGCTGCGCGTTCCGTTCGAGGTGGTGGCGCCAGATGTCGATGAGACACCCCTAGCGGGAGAGAGTCCGCAACAATTGGCCTGCCGGCTGGCGATGGCCAAGGCGCGCGCAGTGGCCCGGCGCCATCCGCAGGCTGTGGTGATCGGCTCCGACCAGGTGGCCGACCTGGATGGCCATGCCTTGGGCAAGCCCTTGGTGCATGCCGTCGCCGTTGCGCAACTGCGCCGCATGAGCGGTCACATGGTGACTTTTCAGACCGCAGTTGCGGTCGTATGTAACGCCAGCCAGTTTGGACAAATGGATCTGGCCCAGGTCAAGGTGCGGTTTCGCACCCTCGACGATGCCCAGATCGAGGCCTACCTTCAGGCCGAGCAACCCTACGACTGCGCCGGCAGCGCCAAGAGCGAAGGACTGGGGATCGTGCTGCTTGATGCGATCGACAGCGACGACCCCACGGCGCTGATAGGCCTGCCGCTGATACGGACCTGCCGCATGCTGCGTGCAGCAGGCGTCAGCCTGCTGGGTACGCCGTGACTCTTGATTCTGCCCTTGTCAGCACGAGCGCGCCGGACGCGTTCGGACGCCTGTATCTGGTTCCGGCGCCGCTGGACTTCGGCTGTGACCACCCGGTCGCGCTGGACGATGTGCTGCCGCGCGCGACAATCCGCGTGGCGGCGCGCCTGCAGCACTGGATCTGCGAAAACGCCAAGACGACGCGAGGCTACCTCAAGCGGGTTGGTGTCGTCGAACCGCTACTGCGACCGGTGCAAGACCTGGTGTTGCGGGAACTGCCGCGCGAATTGCATAAAAAAGGCGACCATCTCAGTGACTTCGACGCGCGACCCTTGCTCGCGCAAGCCCTGTCTGGCCACGATATCGGTCTGGTCAGCGAGGCCGGTATGCCCGCGATCGCAGATCCCGGAGCGTCCGTGGTGCGGGCCGCACATTGCCTGGGGCTGACAGTAGTTCCGCTGGTCGGACCGGTATCGCTGTTGCTCTTGCTGGCCGCAAGCGGCCTGAACGGACAGGATTTCGCGTTTGTCGGCTACCTTCCGCAGGAAGCGGCCAGTCGCACCAGGCGGATTCGTGAACTGGAGGCGCTGGCCATGTCCACCGGGCAAACCCAGATCTTTATCGAGACCCCCTATCGCAATGCCGCCATCGTGCAGGCCTTGTTGCAGACCTTGGCGCCGGCAACGCGACTGGCCATCGGCAATGGCCTGACCCTGCCCGATGCCCGCATTCGATGCCTGTCGTCACGCCAGTGGCGCGAAACCGACGCGATTACCGATAAACACACGCCTGCGGTGTTTGCCATCGGCCGCTGACCCACGACCGCAACGCCAGCGCAGCTGCCGTCAGTGAAATGCCGATGCCGACCGCAGCGCCCTAATCGCACCATCGCCGATCGACGCGCCGAACCGTTTAGCCAAGCGCTCGGCCAGGTTGTCGCGCCGGGTGTAGTCCACGATGTCTTCCGATTTCACGATTTCGCGGGCGACAAAATCCAGGCTGCCGAGTTGATCGGCCAGCCCCAGTTCAATCGCCTGCTGGCCAATCCAGAACAAGCCGCTGAAAGTCTCCGGGGTTTCCTTGAGCCGGTTGCCGCGGCCCGCCTTGACGGCATCGATGAACTGGTGGTGTATCTTGTCCAACATCTGCTGCGTGAATTCGCGCTGGCGTTCGGTCTGCGGGCTGAACGGATCCAGGAACCCCTTGTTCTCGCCGGCTGTCATCAATCGGCGTTCAACGCCCAGTTTGTCCATCAGGCCGGTGAACCCGAAGCCGTCCATCAAGACACCGATGCTGCCCACGATACTTGCCTTGTCGACAAATATGCGGTCCGCCGAAACTGCCACGTAATAAGCGGCCGAGGCACAGGTTTCCTCGACCACCGCGTACATCGGTTTGCCATGCTTGGCCTTGAGGCGACGCAGTTCATCGTTGATGATGCCCGCCTGCACCGGGCTGCCGCCCGGGGAGTTGATCAACAGCACCACCGCGCGGGCACCTTCGTCTTCGAACGCGGCACGCGCAGCATTGATCACGACCTCGGCACTGGCCTCGCCGCCCGACGCGATCTCCCCCTTGATCTCCACCAGGGCCGTGTGCGGCGAGGAGGCTTCGGGAATGGGTGCGCCGCGCAATGCAGCGACCCACACCAGCAATACCAGGAAAGCCAACCAGGACAAGCGCACAAAGTTGCGCCAACGCCGGGCTGTGCGCTGTTCCGCCAGCGCTGAAAACGCCAGTTTCTCGAGCGTGGCCCGCTCCCATCCGGGTCTGGACACGCCGGCGCTGCGTCCAGCGGCCTCGCCGGACGACCGGGACACACCGGATTGCGCAGCGTCATCGGGCCGAACGGGATCAAAGCTGGGTTCAGTCATATCAGTACTCAACGGTTTTCAAGTTGTGGGCAGTATGCCAGTGCACGACACCGTCCGATTCGCCCATGCCAATCTTGATCAGGCTGCCACGGCAGGGGCCGCCATCGCAGGCACCCGTGTCGGGTCGGTACATCGCACCGTGCGTGGCGCAGATCAACCAATGGCCTGTCAGATCGAAGAAGCGGTCCGGCTGGAAGTCCATTTCCATCGGAACGTGGCTGCAGCGGTTCAGGTAGGCATATACCTGGCCCTGATACCGGATCGCAAATGCCCGGCTGGTCTGGCCCTGGTACACAACATCGAACGACACCGCCAACCCGCTGTCGAGCAGGTCGCCAGACCGGCACAGGCCAACCACCTCATGCATGAGCCAGCAGCCAATCGCGCAGTTGCGCCACCGAATGGGCCACGAACAATGGGCTCCACTGCGCGAAACCATCGACGGGATGTGCGCCATAGCTCACTCCCACGCTTGCGCATCCGGCGTTGTACGCCATCTGCAGGTCATGCGTGGTGTCGCCAACCATCAGCACCCGCTTCGGATCCAGGCCAAATTCACGCGTCAATTCATGCAGCATGCGCGGATGCGGCTTGCCTGCGGTTTCGTCGGCCGTGCGGGTCGCATGGAAAATACCCTGCAGCTGCACGGCGCGCAGCGCCGTGTCGAGACCGACCCGGCTTTTCCCGGTAGCAACGGCCAGATGGTGGCTGCGCTGGCGCAATTCGGCCAGCAACGGCAGTACCCCATCAAACAGGCTGATCTCGTCCTGGCGCGCTACATAGTGGTGCCGGTAGCGCGCCCCGAGTTCCGGGTATCGGTCCTTGGGAACATCAGGCGCGGCATGTGCCAGCGCCTGCATCAAACCCATGCCGATCACATGCGATGCGGCCAGGTCGGTCGGCACGGTGCCGCCGACATCGCGCACGGCGGCCTGGATACAGCGGGTAATGATGGCTGTCGAGTCGAACAAAGTGCCATCCCAGTCGAACGCGATCAGGTCGAAAACCCGTGCCCGACCGGCCTTCGACCTGCGTATGGTGTCAGACAACGATGGGTGCGGCATGGTCCAGAAAAAGTTGCAGATCGGGGGGCAGATCGGCTTGCGCGCTCATCGGCTCGCCGCTGGCGGGATGTCTGAACTGTAACCGCCAGGCATGTAGGAACATTCGGCGCAGGGGTACTGCAGCACCGGCACGCTGCAGCGATTTGTTCAGCTCGAAGACGCCATATTTGTCATCGCCGACGATCGGCATTCCCTGGTCGGCCAGATGAACCCGAATCTGGTGCGTGCGTCCCGTCTTGATCGTGACCTCCAGCAAGGAGTAGTCAGCGCCCGCACGGGCCACATGCACCAGCGTGAGTGCGGTCATGGCGTCGGGATGGTCCCGGGAAACCACCGCGACCCGGCGCTCCCCGTCGGGCAGCAGGTACTTGTGCAGGGACTTGTCCAGCACCTTGAGGCGCGGCGGCCACTGTCCGGCCACCAATGCCAGATAGGTCTTGCCGGTGGCGCGATCACGAAACTGCTCCTGCAAGTTCTTGAGCGCGCTGCGCTTCTTTGCCACCAGCAATATTCCGCTGGTTTCCCGGTCCAGCCGATGTACCAGTTCCAACAAGCGCGCCTGCGGACGCGCCATGCGCAGTTGCTCGATGACGCCAAAGCTCACCCCGGAACCACCGTGCACGGCGATACCCGCTGGCTTGTCTATCACCAGCAGATGCTCGTCCTCGAACAGCACCGGAAACTCGCGTGCCATTGCAGCCGCCGTGCCGCCACGCATGGCCAGTTGTTTGTCGTCGGCTTGGGTGGACGTGCGCACCGGGGGCAAGCGGATCTGGTCACCTGGCTCGACGCGGCGGTCGGCGCTGACCCGTCCCTTGTTGATGCGCACTTCACCGCTGCGGATGATGCGGTAAATATGGGTCTTTGGCACGCCCTTGAGGCGGCGCATCAGGAAGTTGTCCAGCCGCTGACCGCCGTCTTCGGCATCGACTTGCAGGATGCTGGCGTTTTCCGCCTGTGGGGGCGGTTTGGCCCCTATAATGAGTTTCACTAACGACGCGCTGCAAGTGGTTGATTTGTCTGGAGTTTAGTCCACACCCCACCAAAAGCCCCGTTAGCAGGTCGATGCCACCAGCTTGCCATCACGACAGACCACAGACCTCAGTCTGTGGAGGTCTGACCAGCGAAAAGGTACGCCGACACCTTGAATCACTGATATGGAATACCCAGTTCCGCCAGACTCGCTCTGGCGGACGGATTTGAGCGAAATGATTGTGTTGACGGGCCTGACTCCTACTTGCCTGCGACGCCTTCGGGCGTCGGTGGGGCATCGGAGCCAGTCCGTCGCTTCCGGCTGCCGGGACCACCCTGTCCCGTTGCACCAAATAGCGTTGGCACAACCGCATCCCCTCGCCCCTATCCCCGTGCCAACGCCCCGACCCACGATCTGAGTCCGGGCCCGCGGCAATTTCCATCGTTTCAAGGCGTACGTCAGGCATCGTTTGCTCGTCATGAGCATGTGATCGGTCACGAGACCAGGATGAATCCAAGGTGCTGCAGGCTTGCGGCGCGGCGCGGATTCGATGCAGGAAACAGGAACGCTACCCATGAAACGGATGCTGATCAACGCCACCCAGGCTGAAGAACGCCGGCTGGCCATTGTGGATGGGCAAAAACTGCTCGACTACGAAATCGAAATCGAAGGGCGCGAACAGCGCAAGGGCAATATCTACAAGGCGGTGGTGACGCGGGTCGAACCCTCGCTCGAAGCCTGCTTCGTCGATTACGGCGAAGACCGCCACGGCTTCCTGCCGTTCAAGGAGATTTCACGCACCTATTTCGCGCAGGGTGTGCAGGCCAACCAGGCCCGAATCCAGGACGCGATCCGTGAAGGCCAGGAACTGGTGGTGCAGGTGGAGAAGGAAGAACGCGGCAACAAGGGCGCCGCGCTCACCACCTTCATCTCGCTGGCCGGCCGTTACGTGGTTTTGATGCCCAACAACCCGCGCGGCGGTGGCGTATCGCGCCGCATCGAAGGCGACGACCGGGCCGACCTCAAGGAGGCGCTGGACCAGCTCGAATACCCGAATGGCATGAGCATCATCGCGCGCACCGCCGGCATCGGCCGCAGCGCGCCCGAGCTGCAGTGGGACCTGAACTATCTGCTCAAGCTGTGGAACGCCATCGACGGCGCGTCCAAGGGCGGCAAGGGCGCGTTCCTGATTTACCAGGAATCAAGCTTGGTAATCCGCGCAATCCGTGACTACTTCAACAGCGACATCGGCGACATTTTGTTCGACACCGACGACGTGTACGAGCAGGCGCGCCAGTTCATGGCGCATGTGATGCCCGAGCATGAACACCGCGTCAAGCGCTACCGCGACGACGCGCCGCTGTTTAGCCGCTTTCAGATTGAGCACCAGATTGAATCGGCCTACGCCCGCACCGTGCAGTTGCCATCGGGCGGCGCGATTGTGATTGACCAGACCGAGGCTTTGGTGTCGGTTGACGTCAATTCAGCTAGAGCCATCAAGGGCGGCGACATCGAAGAAACCGCCACCCGGACCAACCTGGAAGCCGCTGATGAAGTCGCCCGCCAGATGCGCCTGCGCGATTTGGGCGGC
>JAYUQC010000092.1:0-12866 GCA_043759735.1 Rhodoferax sp. | reverse complement strand
GGCGATGATGCTGCCACCGGTGGCCGGGCTGAAATTGAAGCTGGTGATCTGGTAGCTGTCAGCCTGCGCAGTGAATACCGCGTTGTCGAATACGGCAGTTCGCGTCCGCGTTACAGGTTCGGGGAGCTGAACTGCAACTTGGGTAGATTCACCAATCTGTCGGTCGGGAGCGGCTTCGCGGTGTTGCGGACCAGTAGCTCGTCAGTGATGGAGATGTCCGACCCTTTCGAGTACAGGTCCTGCAGAACCCGGGCCTTGTCGTTCTCCGTCTTCACTTTGCCAAAGACCAAAACCGATCCCGGCACCGTTGCATTTGCCTTAAAGCCGAAGTCAGTCGAGTTCTGAATGTATTTCTGCGTCAGCACCTTAACCGCCAAGTCACTCTGCAGCGCCATGCTGTACTCCACATATATTCTCGCGTCCAACTTCCCAAGCTGATGCATCGTCTGCGTCCGCTCCTGCTCGGGCAGCGCTAGGATGATGGGCAAGTAGGGAGACGGCTTATCGGGCGTAGTGGGTCCGTGCATTTTCGCTTTCCCGGCTAGCTCGTTATAGTATGCGACTGACTGCTTTCTTGACGCGATGCGAACGTCCTCCTGCGGCAGCGAGGCGCTAGCAAGATTGGGAACTAGGGGGGTGGGGTCGCGATAGTACCCGACCTTCGAGAAGTGGAGGAGTAGAGTAGTCTTCTTGCTCAGCGCCGCGGCGAGAGGTACGCTGTAGGTGCCATCCGCTCGCGTTCCGATACCCTTCGGCTCTAAGCGCTTTGGGGGACTTGTGCTGTCATCCATGAGCATCACCTCCACGCCCCCGACGCCGGCGTCGCTCGAAGCGTCAATTACCTTCCCAAATATTTGCACTGCTGGGGGTGTTTGCGCGTGTGCAAGTGCGGTGCAAAGGCAGGCGACTACGACTGGTGCTAGTTTCATGATTCTTCCTTTTCTGCGCAGCTAAAAACCGCGTCTTTGACAAGCGCGCTGATTTCTTCGAACGTGTGGGCTGGAGTGCGAGCGAACCGCCACTCTGCGGTCATAATTCTGGGCGCGGTGAACTTCCGCCACCGCCACCTCACTACGGCTGGGCCTGTTCCGTAGAGACTAAAGTCGGACGCATCAGCGTCACTAAACTCGCCGAATATCTTCTCGCCGGGGCGAGATGGGAACTCTACCTCGCACGCAATCCCCCCCGCGTGCGCGCGTCCGACAACTACCTGCGCGAGTATGACGGGGCCGGCCGGTCTGTTGCTCGCGATGAGGTCACGCGGCGTCGGAGCCGCCGGCCAAGAGTGGAGGGTGGATTGCGCGGAGAAGGTTTTTCGGGATTGGAAGAGCCCCGCTTTTGCTTCCACCGCCACATGCATCGTGTAGGTACCTAGTGGCGGTGCCCTGCCACCAATTGTCAACGATCTCGGCTTTCCGCCCGCCAGAGCCGGCAGCGCATTCTCCGACACCGTCAGTGGGATTTGCTTGCCGTCCTTCTTCGCGAGCCAGGCCTTGACGGTGACGTTGGTGTTCTCGACGCCACTCAGGAAATTCTCCACATTTGCTTTCGCATTAAGCTCGTTCCCCTCGACCGCAGTCTGTTCAGAAGTGCTGTCAAACGTGACCGTCATTTCTGGGATGGCGAAGAATTTTTCATAGCGGTTGTGCACCACCTCCATCGCACCCAGCGCCCCCGCAATCGTCAGCAGCGTCGGCAGCGCCTTCACCCGCTCAAAGAGCGGCTTCTGCGGCGGTTGCAGGTCACCCGCCGCGCCCTCAAAACTCGCACCACCCGCGCCCAGGGCACCTAGCAGGCCGGTGCGAGATGCAGCGTAGTGGGATTGACTCGCCCAGTAGGTGACTAAAATGTCGGCAGCGGCGCCGGTCATGATGCGGTGGGTCGCCTGCAGCCCTGGAAGTTTTGCAGAGAGCTCTTCCGGTACCGCCGCGGTAGGTGCAAGCGGAACCCCTGCAACGTATGCAAGTGGCGGGTTGCTGGCTCCTCCCGCGTTGATCAAGCCCTTCAGCTTCCTGTGCAACTTCATTGTCTTAAAGCCTCTTATTGACCGCGCAAGTTCCTTCATCTGCCGCGCGTGCTCCGTCCTTTAACGCAAGGGGCCAATTGTTTTACGTGTAACTGAGACGATACTTAGGCATCCTCAACCGCACATCACCCATATTGATGAGCAGAGCCGTTCGGGCGTGCGAACGCAAGGCAACGTCAACCTCGCGCTTCGCATGGCACCTAGCTTTTGTCTAACGTCGTCCGGCTCTGCAGCCGGGACAGAATACCCAGAAATTGCGGCGGCAGTCAAGTGCTGAGCGACTGTGCGCGCGGAGCGCAGAATGAACCGTTTGAGTTTGTTGACTTGATGCTGACTACGGTTTAATCTCCCGCGCGAAAGGAACAAGCCATGATCCAAAAGAGATCGGGCGCAGCGGCGTTGCTCGCCTGCGCCTCCATAGTCACCGGCTGCGCGCCGCTGCTCACTTCGCAGGTCGAGGTCCCCACCCTGGACAACGCGGTCTCCGAGAGCACCTCGCTCACGGAGGCGACCACCGCAGCTAATGACCTGATCATCCAACTGCGCAAGGCCAGCGCGCAGCATTCCCACTTGCGTAACGGCAGCGCCGCCTTGTTGATCCCGCTGACAGCACTGGGCATCTACAGAGGGATGACGGGCAATCCTCCCAACGGCCACAACCTGGCGGCGCTGGGCATCACCGGCGGCGCTGTCTATTACGCCGGCGGCCTGTATTACAGCGAGGCGCGGCAGCGCTTGTTCACCGACGGCGCGATGACCGTGCAGTGTGCTGTGAATGCCACGATGCCGTACCGGGTCGATGCCGCGACGCTCAAGGGCTTGTCCGAGGGCGCAAGCGGTATCGACGCGGATTCCAACGCGGTCCAGCAGGACATCGGCGCGCTGCGGGCCGCCGAAGCCGCGCACCGCGCGGTGCTGGAGCCGGCATGGGCGCCGCAGATCGCGGCTGACGTACGGCGTGCCCAGCGACTGCTCGACAAGGCGGGCCGGGTGCGCACGCAAGCGCTGGTGTACGCATCGAACGTCGCAAATGCCGGACCGGCGCTGAAAATCAAGGCGCGCGACCTGCGCCTGCTGATCGAAAGCGAAGCGCAAAAGAAGGAACCAAAATTTGAGCAGTTGGCGCTGGTCAAGGAAGGCATTACCAAGTCCATCATCCCATTCGGGAAAGAATCCGGCACCGGCGGGCAGCCGGTCGATGATCCCAAGGCTGCTGGCTCGCAGCAGAGCGCAATCCAAATGAAGGCCATCCAAGAGTTGCAAAACAAGAAGACTGCCGCCAAGGGCGCCATCGACCAGGCGATCGCCAACCTGGCCAACAGAACAGCCTTGCTGGCCGCCCGGACCAATTCGGTAAGCCAGTTACTCGCCGCCAATGCCGCACTGCGTGTTCCGGCCAAGGAGGCAATGGACCGCTGCACCGGCGCGCCGCTAGTCGACGAGGGCCTGGTCATCAGCCCTGACATTGCGCAGTACTCGCTGAAGCCCGGCGAAAGCGTCACCTTCGTCGCCGTCAAGCCCGCGGTCGTCAGCGCGACGTTCGACGCTACGGGACAGGAATTCCTGAAACTGGAAACGAAGGCCGCGTTGTCGCAATTCGTCGTGACCTACGCCGCGTCGCAGAGCGGCAAGGCGCCGCGTGCCGGCGAGACGGCGGAGCTGACCTTCGCCGACAAGGACGGCAAACACGAGAAGACCGTGCGATTCGACCTGGGGTCCGCCGATCCAGCGCCGGCCAGCGCCCCCGCGATCCCCCCGCCCTCCGCGATCCCCCCGACGCAGCAACCCACCGCCAAGGCCAGCGAAGTTCTACGCTGCGTGCAGACGGCGATCGGCCTGGCGACCGAAGTCGAAGCCGACGGGCGCGATGGGCCGGTCACGCAGGGAAAGCTGGCGGCCTTCGGCAAGGCCAATAACATTGCGTCGCCAAAGTGGGACCAGCCGGACATCCTGGCGAAGGCGGGCTGCGCCAAAGTCGCCCAGGTGGACATCGACAAGACAATGCGCTGTGTGCAGGCCGTCGTCGGCGCCAAAGTGGACGGAGGGTTCGGATCCGAAACGGCCGCGAAGCTGGCGGACTACGTGATCAAGGAAGGATTGGACGAGCGGCCTTCGCTGACGGACAAACTGCTCGACAAGTCCCGTTGCAGCGGATGAGCCGCTGGAGACTGCGATGGCGGATCAAAAACTCGGGCGCTTCGCCCGCTACGAAAACGGAACGCCCGGCGCGGCCGGGCTCCTCGTGCGCCTGACGGCCGCCGACGCCGGCTGCGTGTACCTGCTTGGCGCGGCGCATGTCCTGACACCGCTGCCTTGGGGATCGCCCGCTCCGGGCGGGCGGGTATACACGCAGGACAGCATCAACGGCGCGGCGCGGCCCGCCGGCCAAGTGGTGGACTACATCAACATCGGCGGCGGTGAGCGGTATGTCGGCGACGCGGCGCTGGTGCGGCTCGATGTCGCGCCGCCGGCCGATTTCTACGGCGAGCTGGGTTGGCCGAAAGGCGCCAGCGGCATTACGCCAGTGGGCATGCAAGTTCGGATGTTCAGCGCCCGCAGCAATGAGGTGCGCACCAGCATCGTCCGCGACTGCCCTTACGATGCGTTGCTGCGCTACGTCAGCGACGACACCGAGGAGACCCCAGTGCAGTTTCGCGATGTCATCCGTTGTTCGCCGCCGTATTCGCAGGGCGGCGACAGCGGCTCCCCGGTCTTCAACGCAGGCGGGCAAGTCGTCGGCATCCATTTCTGGGGCGACGACGATTCCGGGGTGTTTGCGCCGATCGGCCGCTTGCTCAAGGTCTTCAAGGTCGAAGTCCTCACCGGCTTGGACGCCGCCGCGGGTTTACCGCAGGCGCCGGCCGCCGGTGCCGGCGGTACGGTGAAAGTGGCCAATCCGGTCACGGCCGTCGACGTGCTGGCCCGTACTTTATGGGCCGAGGCGCGTGGCGAGAAGGAGCACGGCCTCAAAGCTGTGGCCTGCGTGATCGTCAACCGCGTCCGCAAGGGTGGCTGGTGGGGCGACACAGTGGAGAAGGTCTGCCGGTATCCCTCCCAATTCTCCTGCTGGAATCCCGGGACGCAAAGCCTGGCGCAGCTGCGAAGCGTGACCGAAGCGAACACCGAGTTCCGCCTCTGCCAGTTGATCGCGCGCGCCGCCATCGCCGGCGAGTTCGCCGACGAAACGAAAGGCGCTTGCCATTACCACCGCTACGACGTGCAACCCGATTGGAGCCGCGGCCACCTGCCGAGCGCGGCCATCGGCGCCCACCGTTTCTTCAACGACATCCTCTAGGAGGCGTAATGATCAGCCGCATCCTCGAAGTCGCCATCGGCCTCAGTTACACTTTCCTGGTATTCACTCTCTTGTGCAGCGCCGCCCGCGAAGCAGTGGCCTCGATGTTCCAGACCCGCAGCATGGTACTGGTGGACGCCGTTCTGCAGTTGCTGCACGAGCGGCCCGAAAAGTCGCGCATGGACAACTGGAAGGAGGGCGCGTTGCGCCTATTGCGCAAGCAAGGCGGCTACGAGGTGGACCGCCTGAAGGGCGACCAGTCCTCGCTGGCCTATCGGATCCTGCGCCATCCGCTGGTCACCGGGACGGCGCAGCAGGGGCGCATGCCGTCGTACATACCTTCGCAGGTGTTCGCGCGCGCGTTCATTGACGCGATGGTTTCGCGGCACGGCCTGCCACAGGGTCCGGACGCCGTCACGCCGATGCTGGCGCGCCTGAACCCGAAGCTGGCCGAGGTGCTGCGTTCGCTGGTGCCGGGCGGGGCGCGCGACCTTGCAGCGCTGGAGCAGGCCGTGCAGTTCTGGTTCGACACTGTAATGGAAAGGGTTCGCGGCTGGTACAAGCGGCGCTCGCAAATCGCGCTGTTCCTGATCGGGCTGGCGGCGGCGGCCGCGATCAATCTGGACGCCATTACGCTAGCGCAGCGGCTGTGGACCGATCCCGCCGTGGCCGCGCAACTCACCAACGAGGCTCAGGCGGCTCTCAACGCCGGCAAAGTGGCCGCGGCGCCCGCGGCCGGAAGCGGCGATGCTAAGGTTTACCTCGACCAGCTCAAATCGGTGCCGATCGGCTGGACCGGCGAGGAGAGCGGGTCGTGGGGCCTGCGCGCCGCCGGCTGGCTAATTGCCGCGTTCGCCGCTTCGCTGGGCGCGCCGTTCTGGTTCCAGGGAGTCGGGCGTCTGCAAGCGCTGCGTGCCGCCGGTGTCCGGCCGCAAGAAGAAGAGGCTGCCGCCGGCGTTTCGCCGAAGCTGCCCACCGGCACCGGGCCCCCCCAGCCGGGCAGCGTGCCGGTCGCGGCCACGGAAGGGGCGCCCTCCAGTGGCACTTCGATGGCGCGTAACGGGTACGAAGACGAGGTGCTCACGCGCGACGACTTCCTGCGCATCCAGGAGAAGCTGGACCTGCCGCTGGAGCAACGCAGTGGCTGGCCAGACGGCGCGACCCGCGAGCGCATCGCGGACTACCAGCGCGAGGCGGGGTTCCCGCCTGACGGCGTGCTCACCCCTGCGCTGGTGTACCGTCTTCTGGCCTGATTGCGACCGCCTCCACGTCCAGCGACACCGGCTTCATCCGCCACGCGGCCACATTGCGGTCTCGCTGTTGAATCGGCCCTGGGCATAGTTCCAAACGCCCTCCGCAATGCCGAACACACCGTTTCCAAAGGATCGCGCGCGCCTCCAAGTCGGTGCGTCGACCGCCGCACGGCGCTGCGTGGTCAACTCCTCCACAGTCTCCTGGACGCGTCGACGGCGTCGTACTCAGGGCTCACCTTGATGTCGCGAGCATTTTGCTGACTCCACGCGCAGCAGCGCCTAGGCTCCGTCCTCGGAGCCGATGTTGATGGCCAATCCCCGGGGCGGCCCGTGGCGGTGTTTGTGGCTGAAGGTGCTAGCCCTAGGTAGACTCAATCACCCGCAGAGCCCGGGTTGCTTATGTTCAGCATGCTGAAATTGGCCAGTGTTGCCGCGCCGGCACCACTGCCATTGCCGACGACGACAAGCGCGCCGGCCACCGCGTCTCCGGATTGCTGGCCAGCGATGGTCAGCGTGGCGTTGTCGGCCCTCAGTACACCGGTGCCTCCCGCGTCGCCGATGAGCACGCACATAGCGCTGGCGCTGGTGTGATGGAACTCACCGTGCAACAACTGCATTGGCTGCTCGAAGGCATTGATCTGGCAGCCATGCGTGGGCACGTAATATTGCGCTATAAGCGCGCGGCCTGAGGGAACTTTGAGCCTGGGCGTGCGGTCAAAGTTGTCAATGACAAAGCAGCCCGGTATCGAAGAATTTGCAGCCCTGAAAAATGCGCTCGATGCGGCTCAATCGCAACGCGATGTCGCCCACGCCCAGCGCGATTCGCTGGTAGGCCAAAACCGTCTTCTGCGTGCACAGCGCGATCTGCTGCAGGAGAAACTCAACATGATGATGCGACAGCAAGGACTTCGCCGCCAGCAGCGAAGTCCTGGGTACCCATCAGAAGGACATGTTCTTCAACGAGGCCGAGGCGCTGGCCTGGATGGGTACATCCAAGTTTGATGATGGGTTTCCGCTGTATCGGCAGGCGGGCGTATTGGGGCGCTTTGGCGGCACGGACCGGTCGCACAACACGATGGCCGCCAGCATCGTGCGCGTGGGGGCGGCAAGCCAGCCGGTGATTAACCTGTTGCGCGACCACTTGCTGGACTCGCCCCTGGTGTTTGGCGATAAGTCCACGGTGCAGGTGCTCAAGGAGCCTGGCCGTGCCGCACAGGCCAAGAGCTACATGTGGGTGCAGATGACAGAGGGTTCTGGGCCGCAGGGGCAGCGGCCCGTTATGCGACATGCTGCATCTTGTTCGCGAAATCGCGACCCGACGTCGACGGAGGCAGAGGCTTACCGTCTTTGTGGTAAAGCGCGATTGCTTCCTCCACAATTTCGCAGAGTTCCTCGAACACGGCCTTCTCATCGGCGCCGTGGCATCCGCCGTAAATGAGACCCGGAGCACTGCCCACGTAGCACTGATCTTCGTCAGACCATTCCAAAATCTTCGCGTATCTCGCGGTCTCATTCACGATTTCGACTCCTCAACGGCGCGCTTGACGGCACGAACCTGATACTGCTTCGCGTCATCTCCCGGCGCGCCAGATATTGTGACGGGTCTGGCGACTTTGATATGCACAAAGTTTCGGTGACTGCCTTTGCCACCGCGATTCATAAAGCCCGCGCGTTCGAGCTCCGCTATCAGTTCACGTACTTTCTGAGGCACACGCCACTTTCCCTTGTGGCGCATGACCGATAGCGCTTATCTGCCGCGCGGCCAAGTATGCTGAAACCAAGAGTACCTCCTGCGGCAGATAAACCTTGTTGGACTGAACCACGCCATGCGACGCCGTCCAGCACCAGCCAGTGCAGGTGGATGTTCAGGTTGGCCGCAGCAGTGACGCTCAAATCACCCTGGGCCATATATACGCCAATGGTGATCTCGCCACGGAGGATGTGAATGAGGCAATGAAATGGTTTCGCAAGGCTGCAGAGCATGGCAACTCCGACGCGCATTATGAACTGGGAAGGATGTGACATCATCAGATTTGATGATTCATCACTGACTTGCTCCGGGGTAGACTTGACCGGCCTGAACGCGGCTCGCACCCTATCAGTAGCTCCTGATTCCTTCCTGAAAACCAGGGGGGCAGCACAACAGAGTCGTATCGGGCTAATGAATAGGGAGTCGGTATGAGAGGATGCACATGACGAAGCTCAGTGCCCAACTCGAGCAGCTGGAGAACTTGCTCGCCAACACCACGGCGGCAGCGCGCGGCGGTCAGTTCAAAGCACACTCGGAAGTGATCATGAATGCGGTGCGGGCTGCGACCGAGGCCCTTGGCGCCGCACTTCAGACCGCCGCCGAGCTCAAGTCGGTGGTGCTCGCGGTGTCGAAAATTCTCGGCGTCGTCGGGGCTATCGCAACGAAGGCCTGAGGCAGCAGCCACCATGCTCCGCATTGCATTGCCCGCTCTCGCCCATCAGACCCTTGCTCGGCTGGCGAGCCGCAAAGTCGCCGCAGCGCTGGTGACAGCCTACATGGCCGCGGGCTTCGCCGGCACCGCAGACGCGCAGGCCGACATGCCGTACGGCTTGATTCCGCAGGCGCAGCTGGCTGCGCGCTTTGCCGAGGAGGTCGAACCCCTGTGGGCCCAGCGCGTCAAGCGCGGGGATTTCAAGGGTGTCGGTGACCTCAAACTGGCCTATGCCTCTGTCCTGGTGCCCGACGCGCGCGCGGCCGTGGTCATCGTCACTGGCCGCACGGAGAACCTCATGAAGTACCAGGAGGTCGTGGCCGACCTCGTGCGGCAGAAGTACTCCGTTTACGTCTACGACCACCGCGGGCAGGGCTTCTCCCAGCGCCTGCTGCCCTCAGAGCCTCAGAAGGGGCATGTGGAGGATTTCGAAGACTATGTGGACGACTTGCAGATCTTCGTCCAGCAAGTCGTCAAGCGTGATCCCCACAAGAAACTGCTGCTCCTCGCGCATTCCATGGGGGGCGGCGTCGCGACCCGCCATCTGCAGCGCTTCCCAGGCGTCTTCGCGGCGGCCGCGCTGAGCTCCCCGATGCACCAGCCCAACGCGAAAATCATGATCTCGGCGGACTCCAGCTGCCTCTACTTCAGGCTCACCGGCTGGGTCTTCAGCGAGTCCTGGGCGGGTTTCAAACCCAAGCCCTATTCCCACGGGCCATACGACGAGAAAATCAACGAGTACACCCACTCCCCCGAGCGGTGGGCGCAGGTGCTGAAGGTCGAGGACGCTCACCAGGACGTTCGCCTCGGCGGCCCCACCCGGGGGTGGGCCTCGGAAGCCTGCGCCGCGTCCGACACCTTGCTCGCCGAGACGGCCAAGATCAGCGCGCCGGTGCTCGTGCTTCAGGCCGGCGCCGACACAGCCGTCATGGCCGAGGGGCAGAACGAGTTCTGCACCGAGCTGCAGCGCAACACTGGGCGGGCCTGCGATGGCGGTGCGCCTCACAGGATCGAAGGCGCGCGTCATGAACTGCTCATCGAGGCAGACTCATACCGGATTTCAGCGATGTCGAAGATTCTGGACTTCTTCGGCCGTCACTAGGCCTGCTCATGACAGGGGAGCGAACATGATGCGCACTTCGAAGATGGCCACCGCGCTGGTCCTGCTGCTGATATCGGCCAGCGCCCTGGCACAGGCGCAGGGAGCCGCATCGGCACCGGCGTCGATCCCAAAGGATCCGCTCACGGTCGCGCTCAGTGAACTCACCGCAATGCTCGCCACCTACGTCGCCGTGCTGGCCGGCACCAGCGCCCTCGTCGTCGCCGTGCTTGAGGCCGCCAAGAAGTTGTTCTCTCTGCGCGGAAAGTTTCACCGCACGGCGATCATCCGCTGGCTCTCCGAGGACTCGGCCGCGATCCCCTCCAAGCTCACCCTCGCCAAGCCTGGCATGTTCTCCAACGTTGCTCTCGGCGGGGGTGACCACTACGACGTGCCCGCCTACCGCAAGGCGTCCGATGTTGCGCCTGGCGTCCCTTACGACCCCGTCATCGCCTACGCCGAGTTCTTCCACCTCACCTCGGGCCAGGCCCAACCGCCGCAACCCAATCCCTCGCACGCCGTGATGCGCTGGCGCAGCGTGGACCGTGCCGTGTTCGAGCTGGAGACGGCCCGCATGATGTCGCAGATGCAGGATGCGGCCGACGCGGTCCTCAACAACCCCCTGCTCTATCCGCACCTTTATGCCTTCTTCACGCGCGGCTCCGCCGGCCCTGGAAGCAGCGATGCGGCCGACTGGAAAGCCTACATTGATGATCCCGTGGTCGCCGTGGCCAACAACCCGGCGAAGAAGCACCCGGACGTTTTTGCGCGTGTGCGGCTCCTGATGCGGCGCCAGCTCGACTCCTTTCAGACCGTGACCACCTGCCGCTGGGGCGACCTCAACCAATGGTGGGCCATGGTGCTCGGTGCGGTGCTCTTGTTTGTAGTGCTGGTCATGGCCGCCGCCTCGGCTGACCCAGAGCTTTCGAAGAAGGCTTTTGATCCCATCAAGGCATGGAGCAGCGGCCTGGACAAAATGATCAAAGGCGAGATCGCGTTCTTGGGCATCTTCCTCAAGGCCATCCTGGGCGGCGCCTTGGCACCGGTGGCCAAAGACCTCCTGAACAGCCTCTCGTCTATCAAGTTCAGCAAGTAGCCCGAGGCAAGCAGTGGCGCGCTACGAAAAAGACTTCCCCGGCTACGCGGCGATCTTGGAGCTCAACGTCCGACAGCACCCCGAAGGGGGGGGCGTGCGCGTGCCCTGCAGCGCCGATTGGGTGAACAAACAGGCTCGCACCCAGCGCGAGCTCATGGTGCTCGTGCATGGCTTCAACAACAATCGCGCCGAGGCCCAGGAGGCCTACCTGGGCTTTCGCAGCCGCCAGAAAGGCCTGATCGACCAGCAGCACGGCACCACGCTCGAAGACCTGCTGTGCGACGCCTTCTGGCCCGGCGATGCCAACTTCGCCGGCCCGCTGGACACGGTCGACTTTCTGGTATATCCCACCACCATCAATAAAGCCCAGCAGACCGCCGTCGAACTGAGCGCCTATCTCGCCGGGCGCAGCGATGTGCTCAGCCTTTACTTCGTCGGGCATTCGATGGGCTGCAGAGTCATCCTGGAGACTATTGCCCTGCTCAAAGCCAATCCCAACTTCCGCGCCGCGATCCGCAAGGTCTGCCTGCTGGCCGCCGCCGTGCCGACATCAGCCGTCTTCCCCGACGGCGCGCTGGCGGATGCGTTTCGCGCAGCCGAGCAGGTCGAAGTGCTTCATTCGACGGCCGATCTCGTCCTGGCCCTTACCTTCCCCATTGGCCAGACCTTGGCCGGTGATGGCTTCTTCCCCTCGGCCATCGGCCGGCGCGGCGATGTACCCCGCAACCCCGGGCAAATCGGCACCCACCCCGTCGACGGCGCCGGGCACAGCGACTACTGGGGCTGGCGTTCAACCGATGAGAGCGCCGAGGCCGCCAAGCTGATCAGCCAGTTTCTGAGCATTGGCGCGATCAGTCGAGAGCAGCCGCAGGCCTCGATAGCCAAGCGGCCTGATCCTGGGAGTAAGGGGGACGCTGGGGTCAAGAGCCGGGCGGTGGGCGGATAGGTCGGTCGCGAGGAGCGCATCAACATCGATGGCTCAGCGCTACAACACCGGCCACCACGTATCGGACAACGGACGCGACCTGTCGGCGCTGCTACAGCGCCTGCTCGCTGCCTGGCCGACGCCGGTGCACGAACCGTTGGTGATGATGGCGCACGGCATGGGCGGGCTGGTGATCCGCAGTGCCGTCACGCAGGCGCAACCTGCCGGTCAAGGCTGGCAGACACGCCTGGGCGGCATCGTATTCCTGGGCACGCCCCACCACGGCGCACCGCTGGAGCGCGCCGGCATCACCGACCTGCGTCACGGCCTGCGTCACGGCCTGCTGCTGCACGAGGACTGGCATGGGCATGACCGCTTCCGGCTGGGCCTGACCGCCGCCGGACCCTGCCCCCGTGGCGGCCACCCCGGCGGCGAAACGCGGCTTGACTCTCCAATGGAGCGATCCGAGGTCAGGCGAGTATTGGCGGCAGAAGCAAATTGTGCGGCGGCAGTATCACCTCGCCGGGGACTTCGTTCGGTTCCGCGCGATGCTGCCGATGGTCAACAATCCGGCCAGCATCAACGCCCAGGCTTCGGGCTCGGGCACCGCAGTGGCGATGATGCTGCCACCGGTGGCCGGGCTGAAATTGAAGCTGGTGATCTGGTAGCTGTCAGCCTGCGCAGTGAATACCGCGTTGTCGAATACGGCA
>JAYUQC010000091.1:0-12896 GCA_043759735.1 Rhodoferax sp. | reverse complement strand
AACATCCCGTATCTGGCCCTCGACCCCGCCGATTTACCCAGTCTCGAAGCCGTCCGATCGAGGTTTTTGGGTACGTTGGACCTTGGTAAGGCGGACCGCTCCGCCCACGAGGCCGCGATACGCAAAGCATCCGAGGAGTTACGGTCTTCGCTGGCACGAAAGCGTAAAACCCGCAGTGATTTCGCCTCTCTCTCACCCGACGGTGCCGACGACAGCTCGTATGGATGTGGTCAAGGAAGTCGGGAAGGGAGCCAGTTCGTGGGCTCACGCTGGAACGAAAACTCGTTTCTTTTACCACTTGACAGCCGGACAGCAACCCTGCGCGCTGGGTCACTTGATTGATGGCTCGAAACCCGCATAGATAGAGGCTTTCAGCTCAAAAGCGTTTGTTTTGTTCCCCCGTTTTTCCCCCGTTTTGCCATTGCTACCCCTAAAAGTCCAGCAAGTCAGCCACCCGATTGATTCCATCTAGCCCGCTCCATCACCAAGCCTAACTTTGCTGCACGCGGTCTGCGGTTTCAAGTGCGCCGCGGTCCCCCACCTTGTGCAGCGCTGCCAGCAGTTCCATGGGGGTGAATCTCGGTCATGGCCCGCGAACCAATCCACGGGAATAGCTCACGCTCCAATTGCCGCAACGAACGTTCTGCGTGGCTGTCGCTCCATTGGGGGAGCTTGTTTGCCGTGTACCACTCCAACGCTACAGCCCTGAAAGTGTCGCCGCCGGGTCGCGTGGCTCTGAGCTTGTCAGCCTTGCGGGCTTGCACGGGGTCGCGCCCGTCTGACAGTTGCAGCTTGGCAGTGTCAATAGCAGCCCCTGTACCGTATTAGCATGTAAGTTGTTGATTTACCAAAGAAAAAGGCCGCTAACTGGTTATTGTTAGCGGCCTTTATATTGGCATATGGTGGAGCTGGGGGGATTTGAACCCCCGTCCGCAAGCCTTCTTCGCGTGGTTCTACATGCTTAGCCGTCTGATTTTAATCTCGCTCCCCGTGTCGCGCAGCAGCACGCTACACAGATTGCCAGCATCCTATTGTCTCGCCTCGTACCAAGGTGCCCGGTATGAAGCCAGCCGATGTGTATGACCCTACAGCCGGGAGCCTTCAACTTGCGTTAAAGACCCCTTGCCCAGCCCATCGGCCTGCTGTTGTAGGGCTCACTGGTTATTAAGCAGCGAGTGCGAAACGTTCGTCGTTTGCAGTTAGTTTTTTGAACCAAGATTAACGAGCGTAGCCCATGCTCGACATGCACCACAACGATTCCGTACCCACGTCGAAACCAATGCAGCCCCTCACCCGCTATTTTAGTCCGATATGAGCAATTGCAATAGCGCCAGCGGATCGGTGATGGCGGCGTTTGCTCCCCACTCCTTGGTGTTGGCCTTCAGACCCAGGTAACCATAGGTCGCGGCAACGGTGGACATGCCGGCGGCACGGCCGGCGATGATGTCGCGCTCATCGTCTCCGACATAGACGCAATGGCCCGGGTCCAGGCTGATGCGGCGCGCCGCTTCCAGCAGCGGTTCGGGATGCGGCTTGGCATAGGCTGTGGTATCCCCGCAAATGACCACGGCCGCCTTGGCGAACACGGGCATCGACAGTGTCAACGGATTGGTGAAACGGGCCGACTTGTTGGTGACCACGCCCCAAGGCAGACCCTGGGCCTCCAACCGCGCCAGCAATGCCTGGACGCCGTCAAACGCGTGGGTGCGCTGGGTCATGCATTGCTCGTAGTTGCGGAAAAATTCCTCCTTGAGTTCGGCAAACTGGGCGTTCTCGGGTGTCATCCCAAAGGCAACGGACAACATGCCGCGCGCGCCAGCACCGGCCATATGCCGATAACGGTTCAAGGGAAGCGAAGGCAGGCCACGCTCGACACGCATCTTGTCGGCGGCCGCGCCCAGGTCAGGTGCACTGTCGATCAAGGTGCCATCGAGGTCAAAAAGGATCGCGCCCACAGAGCCAAACAGGCGTGTCGACAAAGGCATCATGATCGGTCGGACGGTCTTTGTGTTGCCAGCAGGTAGTTGACGCTGGTGTCCGCGCTCAGCCAGTATCGACGGGTCAACGGGTTGTACTCCATGCCGCGCGTTTGGCGCAGTTCCAGACCCACATCGCGGCAGTAACGGGCCAGTTCGCTGGGCCGGATCAGGCGCTCGTAGTTGTGCGTCCCCTTGGGCAACAAATTGAGCAGATATTCGGCGCCAACAATGGCAAACAGGAATGACTTGGGATTGCGGTTAATGGTCGAGAAGATGACCCAACCGCCCGGTCGGACCAGCCGTTCGCATGCGCGCACGATCGAGGCGGGATCCGGCACATGCTCGAGCATCTCCATACAGGTGACGACATCGAACGACGCCGGACGCTCTGCCGCCAGCGCTTCCGCGCTGACCTCGCGGTACTGGACGTTGGGTGTCCCGGCCTCCAGCGCGTGCAGCTGGGCTACCTTGAGCGCCTTGTCGGCCAGATCAATCCCCAGCACCAGCGCTCCCTTGCGCGCCATCGAATCGGCCAGGATGCCTCCACCGCAACCGACGTCGAGCACCTGCTTGCCTGGTAGCGGGCACAGACCGGATATCCAATCCAGCCGCAACGGATTGATCTCGTGCAGCGGTCGAAACTCGCTGTCCTTGTCCCACCAGCGGTGGGCCAATTCGGAAAATTTGGCCAGTTCGGCCGGATCTACATTCACGCTCGTGCTCATTGCCGGCATTATCGGTTCAAGCGCTGATCGACGGTGTCAACGAGCGTGGCCTTCAAAACAAAACCCCGCCGGGGCGGGGTTTTGGACAGAGCCCGGCAAGGGCTCCCAATATGGCTTACCGATTACTTGTTGGCACGGGTTCCAACAACTTCGATTTCCACGCGACGATTCTTGGCGCGACCTTCGCCGGTCTTGTTGTCAGCCACAGGCTGCTTCTCGCCCTTGCCTTCGGTGTAGACACGGTTCTTCTCGATACCGTTGGACACCAGGTAGGCCTTCACAGCTTCCGAGCGCCTCATCGACAGGCTCTGGTTGTAGGCATCGCTACCAACGGAGTCGGTGTGGCCAACGGCAATCACGACTTCCAGGTTGATACCCTTGACCTTGCTGACCAGATCGTCCAGCTTGGCCTTGCCTTCTGGCTTGAGTACCGATTTGTCGAAGTCGAAAAACGCGTCAGCGGCGTACGTTACCTTGGTGGCAGCAGGCGGTGGCGGAGGTGGTGCCGGGCGCGGAGCAGGTGCTGGGGCAGCAGCTGGCGCTGGTGCAGGAGCCGGTGCAGCAGCACGAGGAGCAGGAGCCGGTGCGGGCGCTGGCGCTGGCGCAGCGGCACGAGGAGCAGGCGCCACAATCGCGCCATCACAACCAACGGCGGCAGTAGCCGGTGTCCAAGCGCTGTTGCGCCAGCACAATTCATTAGAACCGTTTTTCCAGACCAGATCGCCGGAGCCATTGCGCCAGTTGTCGACTGTCTGCGCGCTGGCGGCAGTTGCAAGTGCCACGGTGGCAAACAACATGGCCACTTTATTAAGATTCTTCATGATTCTCCTTATCGGGACATAGGCCGCAGCGACGCTGCGTAACATTGAAAGCATTTGGTGACCGCCACCAAGCGCATGCGAGTTATTGTGCCATACAGGATTGACAGAACCACCGCGGAACGGCCTACCTGACGTAGGAAATCAGGCCGAAATGACGCATCTGTTGCCAGATAGCGACACAACCTTGCCCGTAAAATCGTGCCTTTCCGCCGCAAAGCCTTTTCATGACCCAGTTCGCCAAAGAAACCCTGCCTATCAGTCTTGAAGAAGAAATGCGGCGCAGCTACCTCGATTACGCGATGAGCGTGATCGTCGGTCGCGCCCTGCCGGATGCCCGCGACGGACTCAAGCCGGTTCATCGCCGCGTGCTCTTTGCAATGCACGAGTTGAACAACGACTGGAACCGGGCTTACAAGAAATCCGCCCGTATCGTCGGCGACGTGATTGGCAAATACCACCCGCACGGCGACCAGTCGGTCTATGACACGATCGTGCGCATGGCGCAGGATTTCTCGATGCGCCACATGCTGGTGGATGGCCAGGGCAATTTTGGTTCGGTCGATGGCGACAACGCGGCGGCCATGCGCTACACCGAGATCCGGCTGGCCAAGATCACCCATGAGCTGCTGGCGGACATCGACAAGGAGACGGTCGACTTCGGGCCCAACTACGACGGCTCGGAAAAAGAGCCGCTGGTATTGCCCAGCAAGCTGCCGAACCTGCTGGTCAATGGTTCGGGCGGCATTGCCGTGGGCATGGCGACCAACATCCCGCCGCATAACCTCAACGAAGTCGTCGATGCCTGCCTGCATTTGCTGCGCCACCCGACTGCCTCGGTCGACGAACTGATGGAGATCATCCCGGCGCCGGACTTCCCCACCGGGGGCATCATCTACGGCATCAATGGCGTCAAGGACGGCTACCGTACGGGTCGCGGCCGGGTCGTGATGCGCGCCAAATGCCATTTCGAAGACATCGACAAGGGTCAGCGCCAATCGATCATCGTTGACGAGTTGCCCTACCAGGTCAACAAGAAGACGCTGCAGGAGCGCATGGCCGACCTGGTGCATGAGAAGAAGATCGAGGGCATCAGCCATATCCAGGACGAAAGCGACAAGTCCGGCATGCGGCTGGTCATTGAACTCAAGCGCGGAGAAGTGCCCGAGGTTGTGTTGAACAACCTGTACAAGCAAACGCAGCTGCAAGACACCTTCGGCATCAATATGGTTGCGCTGATCAACGGCCAACCCAAGCTGTGCAACCTGAAGGACCTGATCGAGGTTTTTCTGGACCACCGCCGCGAAGTGGTCACCCGGCGCACCGTATACACGCTGCGCAAGGCGCGTGAGCGCGGCCATGTGCTGGAAGGGCTGGCCGTCGCGCTGGCGAACATCGACGACTTCATCGCGATCATCCGCAATGCGCCGACACCGCCGGTGGCCAGGGTGGAACTGATGGCCAGATCCTGGGACAGCAAGCTGGTGCGGGAGATGTTGACGCGATCACGCGCCGATGGCGGCGCGGTGAACGCGGACGACTATCGGCCAGACGGCCTGGACAAGTCCTGCGGCATGGGCGCAGACGGGCTCTACCGCCTGAGCGATACCCAGGCCCAGGAAATCCTGCAGATGCGCCTGCAGCGCCTGACCGGCCTGGAACAGGACAAGATCGTCGCTGAATACAAGGATGTGATGGCCGAGATCGAGGATCTGCTGGACATTCTGGCCAAAACGGAGCGGGTCTCCACGATCATCATCGACGAGCTGGGCCATATCAAGCAGGAGTTTGGCCAAGGAAAGATCGGCGCACGACGCAGCTTGATCGAGCACAGTTCATTTGACCTGAGCACCGAGGACCTCATTACGCCCACCGATATGGTGGTGACACTCAGCCACAGCGGATATGTGAAGAGCCAGCCCTTGTCGGAGTACCGTGCGCAAAAGCGCGGTGGCCGTGGCAAGCAGGCAACGGCAACGAAAGAGGACGACTGGATCGACCAGCTGTTCATTGCCAACACCCACGACTACATTTTGTGTTTCTCGAATCGGGGTCGCCTGTACTGGCTCAAGGTGTGGGAGGTTCCTCAGGGTTCGCGCGGCTCGCGCGGACGGCCGATCGTCAATATGTTCCCGCTGCAGGAGGGCGAAAAAGTCACCGTCGTATTACCCCTCACAGGCGAGAAGCGCAGCTTCCCCTCAGACCAGTACGTATTCATGGCCACCAGCATGGGTACAGTCAAGAAGACCGCGCTCGATGAGTTCAGCAACCCGCGCAAGGCCGGCATCATCGCGGTCGACCTGGACCCGGGCGACTATCTGATCGGCGCCGCCCTTACCGATGGCGCGCACGACGTGATGCTGTTCTCGGATGGCGGCAAGGCCGTGCGGTTCGACGAGAACGACGTGCGACCGATGGGGCGCACCGCGCGGGGCGTGCGCGGAATGAACATGGACGATGGCCAAAGCGTGATCGCGATGCTGGTTGCCGAAGACGAGCAACAGTCGGTATTGACCGCAACTGCGAATGGCTACGGCAAACGCACCAGCATCACCGAGTACACCCGCCATGGGCGCGGAACCAAGGGCATGATTGCGATCCAGCAAAGCGGGCGCAACGGAAAGGTGGTTGCCGCGACGCTGGTTCATGCCGACGACGAGATCATGCTGATCACCGACAAGGGCGTGCTGGTGCGCACCCGTGTCAGCGAGATCCGCGAAATGGGGCGGGCCACCCAGGGCGTCACGTTGATTGGCCTGGATGACGGCTCGCAACTCAGCGGCTTGCAAAGGCTGGTCGACAACGACGCGGCCGACAACGACACGGCGGGCGGCGACACGGCGGGCGGCGCGAACGAAGACACCAGTGGCGGCGATCCATCCTGACAGCCTTGCGCGATTGCGGCCTTCAGGTACCGGTTGCCGACGATCGAGCCCGCTTGAAACAACGAGCCGTGATGCAGCGCCCTTTTAACTTCTCGGCTGGCCCGGCCACCATTGCGCAGGAAGTGTTGGAGCAAGCGGCCAGCGAAATGCTCGACTGGCCCGATGCCCAGGGGCGGCGCTCGGGCATGGGCGTGATGGAAATGAGCCATCGTGGCAAGGAGTTCATCGCGATCTACGAGGCCGCCGAAGCCGCATTGCGCGAACTGCTTGCGGTACCCCGGCAGTTTCGTATTCTGTTCATGCAAGGGGGCGGGTTGGCGGAAAACGCGGTCGTGCCGCTGAACCTGGCCGGTCGCAACGCCAGACCGGGCGCACGGGGCCTGGCCAACTTTGTGATCACGGGCGGCTGGAGCCAGAAGTCCTGCCGCGAGGCGGGAAAGTTCTGCGACACGCACGTGGCGTCGACGAGCGAGCTCAATGGCCACACTGCCATTTCGGATCCGGCCAGTTGGAATATCCACGCTGATGCGGCCTATGTGCACCTGTGCAGCAACGAGACGATCCATGGCGTTGAATTCCAGTCTCTTCCGGACCTGGCGAGCCTTGGCAGCGACGCCCCGCTGGTGGTGGACTTTTCTTCCCATGTTGCATCGCGGCCAGTGGACTGGTCCCGTGTCGGCCTGGCGTTTGCCGGCGCCCAGAAAAACCTGGGGCCGGCCGGACTGACGGTGGTAGTAGTGCGCGAAGACCTGCTGGGCCATGCGCTGGCGGTCTGCCCAAGTGCGTTCGACTACAAGTTGGTAGACGACAACCAGTCGATGTACAACACGCCGCCAACCTATGCGATCTATGTCGCCGGCCTGGTCTTCCAGTGGATGCGGCGCCAAGGCGGCGTGCGGGCGCTGGAACAACGCAACATCGTCAAGGCGCAGCTGTTGTACGGGACCATCGACGGCTCGCAGTTGTACGAAAACCGCGTCGACCCTGCCTGCCGCTCGCGCATGAACGTGCCGTTCTTTCTCAAGGACCCGTCACGCAATGACGCATTCCTGACCGGTGCGCGGGACCGTGGGCTGCTGTCCCTCAAGGGCCACAAGTCACTGGGCGGCATGCGTGCCAGCATCTACAACGCGATGCCGATGGCTGGCGTGCAGGCGCTGGTGGACTACATGCGAGAATTTGAAAGAATCGGCGTCTGAGCCGAAAACCGGCGCCTGTGCCTCCACATCCATTCCCATGACCAGATCTTTGCCGGAGTTGCGAACCCAGATCGACGCGCTGGACAGCCAACTGCTGGACTTGCTCAATCGCCGCGCCACGCTGGCGCTGGAGGTCGGTGAGATCAAGCGCGCCGAAGGATCCGTCGTGTTCCGGCCGGAGCGCGAAGCACAGGTGATCCGCGATCTGCAGCACAACAATACCGGCCCGCTCAAGCCCGATGGCATCGGCCATGTCTGGCGCGAAATCATGTCCTCATGCCGGGCACTGGAGGCGCGCCAACGCGTCGCCTATCTGGGGCCGGCCGGTACTTTCAGCGAGCAAGCCGCGGTGCAGTTCTTCGGCGCCAGCATTGATCATGTGCCCTGTGCCAGTTTCGACGAGGTCTTTCACGCCGCGACATCGGGCAGGGCCGACTTCGGCGTCGTGCCGGTCGAGAACAATACAGAAGGCGTCGTGGCCCGGTCGCTGGACTTGCTGCTGCACTCGCCATTGCATATCGTGGGCGAGGTCAGCCTGTTGATTCGCCACCATCTGATGCGCGGGGAGAACACCATGGAGGGCATCGAGGTGGTGCTGGCCCATCCCCAGGCTCTGGCGCAATGCCACAACTGGCTGGGCACCCATCTTCCCAACGCCGAGCGCCGTGCCGCGTCCAGCAATGCGCAAGGCGCACGACTGGCCGCCACCAACCCGACCTGGGCCGGCATTGCCGGTGAACGGGCGGCAAGCGAGTTCGGACTGCACATCGTGGCGAGCGGGATCCAGGACGATGCACACAACCGCACCCGCTTCAACGTCATCTGCCTGCCCAAGGTTATGGCGCAACCACCGCAGAGTGGCCATGACCGGGTCAGTCTGGTGGTATCGGTGCCAAACGAACCCGGCGCTGTGCACGACCTGCTGGTTCCGCTCAAGCGCCACGGCGTGTCGATGTCGCGATTCGAATCGCGGCCGGCACGCTCCGGTCAATGGGACTACTACTTCTATATTGATATCCAGGGCCACCCGGCGCAGAACAATGTGGCATCGGCCTTGGAGGATCTCAAGGGACTGTGCGCTTTCTACAAGGTGTTGGGCTCTTACCCGGCGGCAGAACAATGACGACAGTGGCAGGACGATCCCATGTTTGAGCAACTCGGGCTGATCGGCTGCGGCCTGATGGGCGGCTCGTTCGCGCTGGCACTCAAGCGTGCGGGTCTGGTCAAGCGGGTCGTCGGTTACAGCAAATCGCCCACCACCACCGAGCGCGCGCGGCAGCTTGGAGTGATCGATGTCGAAGCGCCGTCGGCGCTGCTGGCCGTCTCAGGTGCCGATATCGTGTTGCTGGCTGTGCCGGTGGCCTCCACCGAGACCAGTTTCAAGGCCATCAAGCATCTGGTCACGCCGGAAATGCTGATCATGGATGTCGGCTCCACCAAGCGCGACGTGGTTGACGCGGCGCGCCGGTCCCTGCGCGAACAGATCGGCTGCTTTGTGCCGGCGCACCCGATCACCGGCAAAGAGCTCTCGGGCGTCGAGCACGCGGATGCCGACCTGTATTCCGGCCGCCAGGTGGTGCTGACGCCCATCGAGCGTACCAGCGCCATCCAGGTGCAACAAGCTGTCGATGTGTGGGCCGCTCTGGGCTGCAGGGTCGTCAAGATGACACCCGAAGCCCACGATGCCGCGTTTGCGGCGGTCAGCCATCTTCCGCACCTGATCGCATTTGCCATGATGAATGCCATTTCCGGCCAACCGATGGGTCGCGACTTCCTGTCGCTGGCGGGACCGGGGTTTCGCGACTTCAGTCGCATTGCGGCGTCCGAACCGTCCATGTGGCGCGACATCATCATGTCGAATCGAGAGGAACTGCTGGCCCAGTCGAAGATCTTCCAGCGCAACCTGCAGGCGCTGGAACTGATGATCTCCAACGGCAATGACGAGGCCTTGATGGAACAGATCGAGAACGCCAGTGCGACGCGGGCCAACTGGAGCATGGCCAAGCAGCACAAATAATGTTTGCCACCGCTTTCCTGGACCTGCCGCCGCTGGCCACCGCCGGTGGCCAGGTGACGCTGCCAGGATCCAAGAGCATTTCCAACCGTGTGCTGTTGTTGTCCGCGCTGTGCGAGGGCACGACCACCTTGCACGACCTGCTGGACTCGGACGATACCCGCGTCATGCTGCAAGCCCTGCGCACCCTCGGATGCAGTGTGGAACAGGACGACACATGCGTCACCATTGGCGGCCTGGGCGGTAAGCCGGGCATTGACAAGGCCGATCTGTTTCTTGGCAATGCCGGCACCGCAATGCGGCCGCTGACCGCCGCATTGGCCGTGCTGGGTGGCGATTTTCAGCTGCGCGGCGTGCCACGCATGCACGAGCGCCCGATTGGCGATCTGGTCGATGCATTGCGCAAGCTGGGATGCCGGCTCGACTACCTGGAAAAAGAAGGCTACCCACCCCTGCGCATCGGCATGCCGACACTCGCCCTGGACCAACCGATTCCGGTGCGCGGCGATGTGTCGAGCCAGTTTTTGACCGCCCTGCTGATGGCGCTGCCCTTGGTGGCGAAGCGCGACGTCGTGATCGAGGTCCAGGGCGAACTGATTTCGAAACCATACATCGCGATCACGTTGAACCTGCTGGAGCGTTTCGGGGTCATGGTGCGTCGCGACGGATGGAGCCGGTTCACGATTGCGGCCGCAAGCCGCTTGCGCTCGCCAGGCGAACTGCATGTGGAAGCGGACGCATCGTCAGCCAGCTACTTCATAGCCTTGGGTGCGATAGCGCGCAGCAACGGCCAGTTGCTGCGCATCAACGGCGTCGGCGCAGACTCGATCCAGGGCGACATCCGCTTCATCGACGCGGCACGCGCCATGGGAGCGCATATTGTCAGCGGCCCGAACTGGCTCGAAGTGTCAGGCCCGTCGCATGCAGCCGGCAGCGGATTGCGGGCGATTGACCTGGACTGCAACCACATTCCTGACGCAGCCATGACCCTGGCCGTGATGGCCCTGTACGCCAGCGGCACCAGTACGCTGCGCAACATCGCCAGTTGGCGCGTCAAGGAAACCGACCGAATCACCGCGATGACCACCGAGTTGCGCAAGTTCGGCGCCATGGTCGAAGAAGGCAGCGACTACATCCGGGTCACCGCTCCTGGTCCAGGCGGCTGGCGTGCGGCCTGCGTCGACACCTATGACGACCATCGCATGGCGATGTGCCTGTCATTGGCGGCCTTCAACCCTGCCACACTCCCGGTGCGGATTCGCGATCCGCAGTGCGTGGCCAAGACCTATCCCGACTATTTCGAAACCCTGCTAACGGTCGTCCAGACGCCGTTGGCACAGATCCCGGTGATCTGCATCGATGGGCCGACAGCATCGGGCAAGGGCACGTTGGCCGCCGCACTGGCTCAGCGCCTGGGCTATCACTTCCTCGATTCCGGCGCCCTGTACCGCATTACCGCACTGGCCGCAACCCGCGCCGGGCTAACGCTCGACGCTCTTGGCGAACCGGCGATCGCAGCGCTGGTTCCAGGCCTGCGAATCCACTTCGAGGCCGGACGCATCCTGCTGGGCGATGAAGATGTCAGCGGCCTGGTACGCACCGAGGAAATGGGCATGAACGCTTCGCGGGTGTCGGCCCTGCCAAGGGTACGCACCGCTTTGATCGCGCTGCAACATGCCGCTCAGCGACTGCCCGGCCTGGTCGCGGACGGGCGCGACATGGGAACGGTGATATTCCCGCAGGCCCCGCTCAAGGTGTTTTTGACCGCCAACGCCGCCCGTCGCGCAGAAAGGCGGTATAAACAATTGATTTCAAAGGGTATTTCGGCTACACTCGCCAGTCTTCGCGCTGACCTCGAGGCACGTGATGCGCGCGACTCCAATCGCAGCACCGCGCCTTTGAAGCCAGCCCAGGATGCCAGAGCGCTGGACAACTCGGATCTGACCATCGAGCAATCGGTCGATCAGGTGTTGGACTGGTGGAATGGCATGCAGCCGTTTCGCGACGCTTAAACGTCGCGAACAAAGCGCAGCAGCCCCGGCTGTTGTGGTGGTCCACGCAACTCCCCTCGCGCCTCAATGGCGCTTTGGTTGCGTGGTGGAAAAACTTAACCCGCGGTTCATCCGCAAACACAATGTCTGAATCTTTTGCCGATCTATTTGAAGAATCACTGAAGCGCTCCGAAACCCGCATCGGCGAGGTTGTCACAGCCGAAGTGGTGCGTATCGAGCACAACTTTGTGGTCGTCAACGCCGGCCTCAAATCCGAAGCCTATGTGCCCCTGTCCGAATTCAAGAGCGACAAGGGCGAACTCGAAGTCCAGATCGGCGAATTCGTCTCGGTGGCCATCGTCGCAATGGAAAACGGCTACGGCGATACCATCGTCAGCCGCGATACCGCCAAGCGCCTGGCCTCGTGGATGTCGCTCGAAAAATCGCTGGAGTCCGGCGAATTCGTCACCGGAACCACCAGCGGAAAGGTCAAGGGCGGCCTGACCGTGCTGGTCAACGGCATCCGCGCATTCCTGCCGGGCTCGCTGGTCGACACGCGTCCGACCAAGGACCTCACGCCGTACGAAAACAAGACCATGGAATTCAAGGTCATCAAGCTCGACCGCAAGCGCAACAACGTGGTGTTGTCACGCCGCGCAGTGGTCGAAGCCAGCATGGGCGAAGAGCGCGCCAAGCTGATGGAAACCCTGAAAGAAGGCGCGGCTGTCAAGGGCATCGTCAAGAACATCACCGAATACGGCGCGTTTGTCGATCTCGGCGGCATTGACGGCCTGCTGCACATCACCGACATGGCCTGGCGCCGCGTGCGTCATCCAAGCGAAGTGGTGACTGCCGGCCAGGAGATCATCGCCAAGATCCTGAAGTTCGACACCGAGAAAAACCGTGTGTCGCTGGGTCTCAAGCAGATGGGCGACGACCCATGGATGGGCGTGAACCGCCGCTACCCGCAGGCCACGCGTCTGTTCGGCAAAATCACCAACATCGCCGACTACGGTGCCTTCGTCGAACTCGAGCCTGGCATTGAAGGTCTGGTCCACGTGTCCGAAATGGACTGGACCAACAAGAACGTGGCACCGAACAAACTCGTTGCTCTGGGCGACGAAGTCGAAGTCATGATTCTGGAAATCGACGAAGACAAACGCCGCATCAGCCTGGGCATGAAGCAGTGCAAGGCCAACCCATGGCAAGAGTTTGCGCAAGACACCAAACGCGGCGACCGCGTCAAAGGCCCGATCAAGTCGATCACCGACTTCGGCGTGTTTGT
>JAYUQC010000090.1:0-36279 GCA_043759735.1 Rhodoferax sp. | reverse complement strand
GGTTCTTACGCAATTTCAGGAGTTAGCCATGGCCACCGCCGCCGAGATCAAGCACAGTCAAGACCACGGTTTGTATTCACCTGCCAATGAGCATGATGCTTGCGGTGTGGGCTTTGTGGCGCACATCAAAGGGCACAAATCGCATGCCATCGTCCAGCAGGGGTTGAAGATTCTTGAAAATCTGGACCACCGGGGTGCTGTGGGCGCTGATGCGCTGATGGGCGACGGTGCGGGCATTTTGTTTCAGTTGCCGGACGCTTTGTACCGGGAAGAAATGGCCAAAAATGGCGTGAGCCCCTCCGGTAGGCTAGGCGTGACGCTGCCGCCGCCGGGTGAATACGGCGTGGGCATGGTATTTTTGCCGAAAGAGCACGCCTCGCGCCTGGCTTGCGAACAAGCGTTGGAACGAGCAGTCAGGGCTGAAGGCCAGGTGCTGCTGGGCTGGCGCGATGTGCCGGTCAACCGTGACATGCCGATGTCGCCCACGGTGCGCTTGAAAGAGCCGATCCTCAAACAAATTTTTATTGGCCGTGGCAATGACGTCATCGTGCAAGACGCGCTTGAGCGCAAGCTGTATGTCATTCGCAAAACTGCCAGTGCCGCCATTCAAAACCTGCACCTGACGCACAGCAAAGAATATTACGTGCCCAGCATGTCGAGCCGCACGGTCGTCTACAAAGGCCTGCTGCTGGCTACCCAGGTCGGCACCTATTACCTTGATTTGACAGATGCCCGGTGCGTGTCCGCGCTGGGCCTGGTACACCAGCGTTTCAGTACCAACACCTTCCCCGAATGGCCGCTGGCGCACCCCTACCGATACGTCGCGCACAACGGCGAGATCAACACCGTCAAAGGCAACTACAACTGGATGAAGGCGCGCGAGGGCGTGATGTCATCGCCCGTGCTGGGCGCCGACCTGCAAAAGCTCTACCCTATCAGTTTTGCCGACCAATCTGACACTGCCACCTTTGACAACTGCCTGGAATTGCTGACGATGGCGGGCTACCCGATCAGCCAGGCCGTGATGATGATGATCCCCGAGCCGTGGGAGCAGCACGCGACGATGGACGAGCGACGCAAGGCTTTCTACGAATACCACGCGGCGATGCTTGAGCCCTGGGACGGCCCGGCCTCCATCGTGTTCACAGACGGCCGGCAGATCGGCGCAACGCTGGACCGCAATGGCCTGCGGCCGTCGCGCTATTGCGTGACCGACGACGATCTGGTCATCATGGCGTCCGAATCCGGCGTGCTGCCGATTCCCGAGCACAAGATCGTCCGCAAATGGCGGCTGCAGCCCGGCAAGATGTTCCTGATCGATCTGGAACAGGGCCGGATGATCGACGACGAGGAACTCAAGTCAAACCTGGCAAGCATCAAGCCCTACAAGCAGTGGATCGAAAACCTGCGCATCCGGCTCGATGACGTGGATGCCGAAGGCAAGTCCAAGCCCGTTGCGGCATTGCTGCCGGCGCTGGCCGGCACTCTGGAGGTAACCTCACTGCTCGATCGCCAACAGGCCTTTGGCTTTACCCAGGAGGACATCAAGTTTTTGATGGGGCCGATGGCGATGGCCGCCGAGGAGGCTATTGGTTCGATGGGCAACGACAGCCCGTTGGCCGTCCTGTCGGACAAGAACAAGTCCCTGTACAACTATTTCAAGCAGTTGTTTGCCCAGGTGACCAACCCGCCGATCGATCCGATCCGCGAGTCGATCGTGATGTCACTGGTCTCGTTCATTGGTCCGAAACCCAATTTGCTGGATATCAACCAGGTCAACCCGCCGATGCGGCTGGAAGTGGCGCAGCCGGTGCTGGATCTGGCCGACATGGCCAAGCTGTACGACATCGAGCGCCATACCCATGGCAAATTTCGCTCCAGCAGGCTGGACATCACCTACCCATTGGCCTGGGGCTATGAGGGCGTCGAGGCCAAGCTGGCGTCGCTGTGCGCAGAGGCTGTCGATGCGATCCGGGGCGGCAAGAACATCCTGATCATCACCGATCGCCGGGTCGGCGCCACCCAGTTGGCAATCCCGGCTTTGCTGGCGTTGAGCGCAGTGCACCAGCATCTGGTGCGCGAAGGCCTGCGAACCTCCGCCGGCCTGGTCGTTGAAACCGGCAGCGCGCGCGAAGTGCACCATTTCGCGACCTTGGCCGGCTACGGCGCCGAGGCGGTGCATCCGTACCTCGCCCTGGAAACGCTGCAGGACATTCACCAGCATTTGTCCGGCGACCTCAGCGCCGAAAAAGCCGCTGCCAACTACATCAAGGCGATTGGCAAGGGCTTGTCCAAGATCATGTCCAAGATGGGCGTGTCGACCTACATGAGTTACTGCGGCGCGCAGTTGTTCGAGGCCATCGGCCTTAACAGCGACACGATCGAGAAATACTTTACCGGTACTCCCAGCCGGATCGAGGGCATCGGTGTGTTCGAGATCGCACAGGAGGCGATCCGCATGCACAACGCCGCATTCGGCAACGACCCGGTGCTTGAGAACATGCTCGATGCCGGTGGTGAGTACGCATGGCGGGTGCGTGGCGAGGAGCACATGTGGTCGCCTGATGCGATCGCCAAGCTGCAGCACAGCGCCAGGGCCAACAACTGGACCACTTACAAGGAATACGCTCAGCTGATCAACGACCAGTCCCGCCGGCACATGACGCTGCGCGGCCTGTTCGAGTTCAAGATCAACCCGGCGCTGGCGATTTCCGTGGATGAGGTGGAGCCGGCCAGTGAAATCGTCAAGCGCTTCGCTACCGGCGCGATGTCGCTGGGCTCCATCTCGACCGAGGCGCATGCCACACTGGCGGTGGCGATGAACCGTATCGGCGGCAAGAGCAATACCGGCGAGGGCGGTGAGGACCCGGCTCGTTATCGGCAGGAGCTCAAGGGCATACCGATCCGCCAGGGCCAGACGCTCGGCGACATCATGGGTCATGACGTGGTCGAGGCCGACTACCCACTCCATGATGGCGACTCGCTGCGCTCGCGTATCAAGCAAGTGGCCTCAGGCCGGTTCGGCGTCACGGCCGAGTACCTCAACAGCGCGGACCAGATCCAGATCAAGATGGCGCAGGGTGCCAAGCCTGGCGAGGGCGGTCAACTTCCGGGTGGAAAGGTGTCGGACTACATCGGCCGTTTGCGCTATTCGGTGCCGGGCGTGGGCCTGATCTCTCCGCCGCCGCACCATGACATCTATTCAATCGAGGATCTGGCGCAGCTGATCCACGACCTGAAAAACGTGGCGCCGCATGCCACTATCAGCGTCAAGCTGGTCAGCGAGATCGGCGTGGGCACCATCGCCGCTGGCGTCGCCAAGTGCAAGAGCGATCATGTGGTCATTGCCGGCCATGACGGTGGCACCGGCGCATCGCCGTGGTCGTCGATCAAGCATGCCGGCAGCCCGTGGGAAATCGGCCTGGCCGAAACCCAGCAGACCCTGGTGCTCAACCGTTTGCGCGGACGAATTCGGGTGCAGGCTGATGGCCAGATGAAGACCGGGCGCGACGTGGCCATCGGCGCGCTGCTGGGCGCGGACGAGTTCGGCTTTGCGACCGCGCCTTTGGTGGTGCAGGGCTGCATCATGATGCGCAAATGCCACCTCAACACCTGCCCGGTCGGGGTCGCAACCCAGGACCCGGCTTTGCGCAAGAAGTTTGCGGGCAAGCCCGAACATGTGGTCAATTATTTTTTCTTCGTCGCCGAAGAGGTACGCCAGATCATGGCGCAACTGGGCATCCGAAAGTTCGAGCACATGATCGGTCGCGCCGATCTGCTCGATACCGTGCGCGGCATACGGCACTGGAAAGCGCGCGGGCTCGACTTCAGCCGGCTGTTTGCGCAGCCCAATGTGCCGGCCGATGTCTCCCGTTTTCACGTGCAGGAACAAGACCACGGTTTGGATCGTGCATTGGACCGCCTGCTGATCGAGCGTTGCAAGCCGGCCTTCGAGCGCGGTGAAAAGGTCAAGTTCATCGAGGTTGCGCACAACGTGAACCGCTCTGTCGGAGCGATGCTGTCGGGCGCATTGACCAGGGTGCATCCGCAGGGATTGCCGGACGACACCATCCGCATTCAGCTCGAGGGAACCGGTGGCCAGTCCTTCGGGGCCTTCCTGGCGAGCGGCATATCGCTGTACCTGATTGGTGACGCCAACGACTACACCGGCAAGGGACTGAGCGGCGGACGGGTCATCGTGCGCCCGAGCATCGATTTTCGAGGTGATCCGACCCGCAACACCATCACCGGCAACACCGCGCTGTACGGTGCGACCAATGGCGAAGCGTTTTTTGGGGGTGTGGCGGGAGAGCGGTTTGCGGTACGCCTGTCGGGCGCGACCGCCGTCGTCGAGGGAACCGGCGATCATGGTTGCGAATACATGACCGGTGGCACGGTTGTCGTGCTGGGTCGGACCGGACGCAATTTTGCCGCTGGCATGAGCGGGGGCATCGCCTATGTCTATGACGAGGACGGCCAGTTTGCGCAGCGCTGCAACACGGCCATGGTGTCGCTGGAAAACGTGCTGCCGGCGCGCGAGCAGCAGTCAATGGTGGACCCGGCCGTCTGGCACCGTGGCCAGTCCGACGAGGCACAACTGAAGAAGCTTTTGGAGGATCACAACCGCTGGACGGGTAGCAAGCGCGCGCGCGACCTGCTGGACAACTGGGAGGCTTCCCGGTCCCGCTTTGTCAAGGTCTTTCCGATCGAATACAAGCGCGCGCTGGGTGAAATCGCGGCGCGCAAGACGGCGAAGTCCGACCTGCAGTCCGATGCCCCGGCGCGTGCCAAGGCCAGCCGCAACAGCAGCACGGTAGCCGCCAAGTAATTGCCGCAAGGCCTGGTCTGAAACATGCAGGATTGATCATGGGAAAAATCACCGGATTCATGGAGTACCCGCGGCTGGAGGAAGACTATCGTCCGGTCGGGGAACGGGTCAAGGAGTACCGCGAATTCGTACTCACCCTGGACAACAGCCAGGCCAA
The DNA here is from genome assembly GCA_043759735.1 of Rhodoferax sp. Classification (GTDB taxonomy): domain Bacteria; phylum Pseudomonadota; class Gammaproteobacteria; order Burkholderiales; family Burkholderiaceae_C; genus CAISIP01. Next base: position 31,294 of record JAYUQC010000090.1, on the reverse strand, counting down.
GACGCAGAGCGCGCGCTGCATGGACTGCGGTACGCCGTTTTGCAACAACGGCTGCCCGGTCAACAACATCATTCCGGACTTCAACGATCTGGTGTACCGGGGCGACTGGAAAAATGCGCTCGCGGTATTGCACAGCACCAACAATTTTCCGGAGTTCACCGGGCGTATCTGCCCGGCCCCGTGCGAGGCTGCCTGCACGCTCAATGTGAACGACGATGCGGTAGGCATCAAGTCGATCGAGCATGCCATCATCGACAAAGGCTGGGAAAAAAACTGGGTCAAGCCGCTCAAGGCGCGCCACCGCAGTGGCAAGACCGTCGCCGTCGTTGGTTCGGGCCCTGCGGGTTTGGCGGCGGCGCAGCAACTGGCGCGGGTGGGGCACGATGTGACGGTGTTCGAAAAGAACGACCGTGTCGGTGGCCTGTTGCGCTACGGCATTCCGGACTTCAAGTTGGAGAAGTCGCATATCGATCGGCGGGTCGCGCAGATGCAGGCGGAGGGCGTCGTATTCCGGACCCGCGTGCTGGTGGGCGAGATGCCCAGGGACAGCAAGGTCACCAACGGGGCCAAGGAGAACATCCCGGCGGCGCAGTTGCTGCAGGATTTCGATGCGGTCCTGCTGACCGGAGGCGCCGAGCAGTCGCGTGACCTGCCGGTGCCGGGCCGTGAGCTCAAGGGCGTTCATTTCGCGATGGAATTTCTGCCGCAGCAAAACATGGTCAACGCGGGCGACAAGGTGCGCGACCAGTTGCGTGCCGACGGCAAACATGTGATTGTCATAGGCGGTGGCGATACTGGCAGTGATTGCGTGGGCACCAGCAACCGGCACGGCGCCAGGAGCGTGACCCAGTTTGAACTCATGCCGCAGCCGCCGGTGGAGGAAAACCGGCCCATGACCTGGCCGTATTGGCCGATCAAATTGCGTACCAGTTCCAGCCATGAAGAAGGATGCGAACGCGAGTTTGCGATATCCACCAAAGAAATCGTGGGCGCAAAGGGGACGGTCAACGGACTCAAGACGGTGCGCGTCGCATGGAAGGACGGCAAGATGTCCGAGGTTCCGGGCTCCGAACAGATTCTGCCGGCCGATCTGGTGCTGCTCGCCATGGGATTCGTCTCGCCGGTGGCCAGTGTGATGGACGCGTTCGGTGTCGACAAGGATGGTCGCGGCAATGCCCGCGCCACAACCGACTTCGACGACGGTTACGCGACCAACGTTGCCAAGGTGTTTGCAGCGGGGGACATGCGCCGTGGTCAAAGCCTGGTGGTGTGGGCCATCCGCGAGGGTCGCCAAGCCGCGCGTGCAGTAGATGAATTCCTGATGGGATTCAGCGACTTGCCTCGATAGCCACCCTTGGCGAAGCCGAACAGGGGCGCCCCGTCGCCGGGCTGACCGCGAGCACTGTGGCTTGGCAACGGAGCGCTCGGGAAATCCCGTATCATTTGAAAGCCGGAGGCTCCCCGGTGCCCTGCTTGTTTCATGGATTCATCCTTCCCCGATCCCCTCGTTGAATTGCGTGACATCACGTTCAGCTACGGCGAGCGCGTTGTTCTGGACGGTATGTCGTTGTCGGTGCCCCGTGGCAAGGTCACTGCATTGATGGGCGCTTCTGGCGGCGGCAAGACCACGATTCTGCGGCTGATTGGCGGACAGAACCGGGCGCAAAAAGGAGAACTGCGCCTGTACGGTGCTGGTCGCTTCGAGGATGTCGGTGTGTTGAATCAGGAGCAGTTGTACGCGGCGCGCCGGCGCATGGGCATGCTTTTCCAGTTCGGCGCCTTGTTTGCCGATCTCAGCGTGTTCGAGAACGTGGCCTTTCCCTTGCGCGAGCACACCAGGTTGACCGAAGGCATGGTGCGCGACATCGTGCTGATGAAGCTCAATGCGGTGGGGCTGCGCGGAGCGCGCCACCTGATGCCCAGCGAGATTTCCGGCGGCATGGCCCGGCGGGTCGCTCTGGCGCGCGCCATAGCGCTTGATCCGGAACTGGTGATGTATGACGAGCCGTTTTCGGGCCTCGACCCGATATCGGTGGGCACCGCTGCACGCCTGATACGCCAGTTAAACGACTCGATGGGATTGACCAGTATCTTCGTCTCGCATGAACTGGAGGAGACCTTCGCCATCGCCGACCATGTGATCATCCTGGCCAACGGCAAAGTCGCAGCCCAGGGCCGACCAGAGCAGGTGCGGGAAAGCGCCGATCCGCTGGTGTCGCAATATGTGCACGCGCGACCAGATGGCCCGGTGCAGTTCCACTATCCCGGGCCTTCGGTAGAGCAGGATTTCGGTGCCGCATTGTCTCCGTTGGCGCCGGCAACCGGAGAGTGGTCATGAGCTGGTATCGACCGTCCGATGCCGGCTTCGCGGCGCGCTCGCAATTGGCCAATCTGGGCCTGGGCGCACGTTTGTTCCTGCGCTTGTTGATGCTGGCTGGCCCCGCATTCCGGCGTTTTGGTCTTATCCGTGACCAGATTCACTTCCTGGGCAACTATTCGCTGGCGATCATTGCGGTATCTGGCCTGTTTGTGGGCTTCGTGTTCGGGCTGCAAGGCTATTACACGTTGCAGCGTTATGGCTCGGCCGAGGCGCTGGGGCTGTTGGTGACGCTGACGCTGGTGCGTGAACTGGGGCCGGTCGTCACGGCACTGCTGTTTGCAGGCAGGGCTGGCACATCGCTGACCGCCGAGATCGGCCTGATGAAGGCCGGCGAACAGATCAGCGTGATGGAGATGATGGCGGTCGATCCGGTACAGCGGGTGCTGGCGCCACGGTTCTGGGCCGGAGTCATCGTGATGCCCTTGCTTGCAGCCGTCTTCAGCGCGACCGGCATCATCGGCGGCTGGGTGGTGGGGGTCCTGATGATTGGCGTCGATGCGGGCTCGTTCTGGAGCCAGATTCAGGGCGGCGTGGATGTCTGGAAGGATGTCGGCAATGGGTTGATCAAGAGCGTCGTGTTCGGCTTCACCGTGACATTCATTGCGCTGCTGCAAGGGTTTGAAGCGCAGGCCACGCCCGAAGGCGTGTCCAAGGCCACCACGCGAACGGTTGTCATGGCTTCGCTGGCGGTGCTGGGACTGGATTTCGTCCTCACTGCGATGATGTTCAGCCTGTAATGCGTGTCTGGCAGCGGTTGGGCGTCAAGTCGGCGGTGCAAGCGCAGCCTTTACAGGTCAAAGACAGCAAAAAGGAGTAACAGATGCAACGCTCGAAAGTCGATGTGTGGGTGGGCCTGTTTGTATTGCTGGGAGCCGCCGCGGTGCTGTTCCTGGCTTTGCAGTCAGCCAACCTGCTGAGTCTGAGTTTTCAGCCCACCTATCGGCTCGATGCCAAGTTTTCGGACGTCGGTGGACTCAAGCCCAAGGCCGCCGTGCGCAGTGCGGGTGTGCTGGTGGGTCGGGTCGAGGCCATCAGTTTCGATGACAAGACGTTCCAGGCGCGCGTGACGATGGCCATGGATAGTCGTTTCGGGTTTCCAAAGGATAGTTCGCTCAAGATCCTGACCAGCGGACTGCTTGGCGAACAGTATCTGGGCCTTGAACCGGGCGCGGACGAAAAGAACCTGGTCGCCGGTGATATTATTTCGAGCACTCAGTCGGCCATCGTACTGGAGAATCTGATTGGACAATTTTTGTACAACAGTGCCTCCAGTGGCAATGGGCCGCAGGCGGGGAAGGACAAGAAATGAAACCATGGTCGAGCTCGCATGCCGTGCGCGCGGCGCGTCGCGCGATGTCTGTCGTCGTGCTGCTGGGAGCCGGTTATGGCTGCGCATCGGTACCCAGTCCCGATGCGCGGGACCCGCTGGAGTCTTTCAACCGGGGTGTCTTCGCATTCAACGAAGGCCTGGACCAGGTTGTCTTCAAGCCTGCGGCGACGGTGTACAAGGAAGTTACGCCGCGACTGGTACGCACAGGGATTGGCAATTTCCTGGGCAACCTGGAAGACGCTTGGTCGTTCGTGAACAGCGCGCTGCAGGGCAAAGGTCGCCATGCGATGGACAACTTCTTTCGTGTCGGGGTCAATACGACCTTTGGTCTGCTGGGCGTGCTCGACGTGGCCGCTGAAATGCAGATCGAACGGCATGCGGAGGATTTCGGTCAGACGCTGGGCTCCTGGGGAATCGGCCCGGGTCCGTACCTGGTCCTGCCGTTGTTTGGCCCGTCGAGTATCCGCGACGCAGCGGCATTGCCGGTGGACTTCCAGGGTGACCTCGTATCCAAGGCCGATCCCGTAGCGACCCGAAACGCGTTGCGGGTGCTCAACGTGCTGGATGTTCGCGCGAACCTGCTGGGCCTGAGTTCGTCGCTGGACGAAATCGCGCTGGACAAATACAGTTTCACGCGCGATGCGTACCTGCAGCGTCGTCGCAATGCGGTCTACGACGGCAGTCCGCCGGATGTGGATTGAGTTACAGCGGCCGGACACCAACCCGGTTAGCATGCAGCCGAGCCGCTTGCCGTGATGCGGCAAAATCGACGTCGGCGTCCCGTGCGGGCGCATTCCAACAATTCACCATGATCGAGCCGCGAGGCCCTTGAAGGACTAGCCATGCACCGCCGAATGTTCCAGAACCTGATCGCCTGCCTGCTCGCAGGGGCGAGCTTCGGATTCCAATTGCCGGCATTGGGCGCGGATGAGCCACCCGACGCCATCATCCAGCGGTTGTTCAGGTCGGTGCTGGACGAGATCCGGTCTGACAAGTCCATCAAGGAGGGTGACCTGTCGCGAATCATGGTGTTGGTGGACGCGAAGATCATGCCCAACGTCAATTTCAAGCGCATGACAGCTTCGGCTATCGGACCGGCATGGCGCCAGGCCACGCCGGAGCAACAGGCACGATTGCAGGCAGAGTTCAAGATCCTGCTGGTGCGCGTCTATTCCGGTGCCTTGGCACAGGTCAGCGACCAGACAATCTTGATCAAGCCCTTGCGCTCTGCGCCAGAGGATAAGGAGGTGGTCGTGCGCACGGAAGTGCGCGGCCGCGGCGACCCGATCCAGCTGGACTACCGGTTGGAGAAAACGCCGGGCGAAGGGGACGGCTGGAAGATCTACAACCTCAATGTGCTGGGCGTGTGGCTGGTGGAAACCTATCGCAGCCAGTTCGCGCGCGAAATCGGCAGTAGTGGCATCGATGGGCTGATCAAGGTGCTGAGCGAGCGCAACAAGGCCAATCTCGCCAAGGGCTGAGCGTGCTGATATTGCCTGCCGATCTCACCCGCAATCAGGCCAGCGCATGCCTGCAGATGCTGGTGCAAGGACTGCGCTCCCAGGACGGCACAACCGTTGTCGTAGACGCGAGCGCGTTGGCAGGTTTTGATTCCTCTGCCTTGGCGGTGTTGCTGGAGTTGCGCCGTGAAAGCCAGGCGCACGGCAAGAGCCTGATCATCAAGTCGCTGCCGCAGCGCCTGCTTGATCTGGCCTCGGTATACGGGATTGCGGAGTTGTTGTCCCCCGCCTGATCCGACGGGCTAAAATCGCCGGCTCCCATGCCAGCAATCTCCTTCCAGTCGGTATCCAAGTCCTATTCCTCGCCGCGCCCCTCCAACAAGTCGTTTTTAGCGCTGGATCGGGTCAGCCTCGATATCGAGCAGGGCGAGTTCTTTGGCTTGCTGGGACCCAATGGCGCGGGCAAGACAACCATGATCAGCATATTGGCGGGACTGACACGAGCCACGTCGGGCAGCGTATCGGTTTTGGGTAGTGACGTGGTGACCGATTTCGCGCAAGCCCGGCGCAAGCTGGGTATCGTGCCGCAGGAACTGGTGTTCGATCCGTTTTTTAACGTACGCGAGGCGTTGCGGTTTCAGTCGGGCTATTTCGGCATCCGCAACAACGACGACTGGATCGACGAACTTTTGACCAGCCTCGGCCTGGCCGACAAGTCAAACGCCAATACCCGCCAATTGTCCGGTGGTATGAAACGGCGCATGCTGGTGGCGCAAGCGCTGGTGCACAAGCCGCCGGTGATCGTGCTCGATGAACCGACCGCTGGGGTGGATGTGGCGTTGCGCCAGACATTGTGGAAGTTCATCGCTGGTTTCAATCGCAGGGGCCATACGGTCTTGCTGACAACGCATTACCTGGAAGAGGCCGAGGCCTTGTGCGGCCGCGTGGCGATGCTCAAGGCAGGGCGCATCGTGGCGCTGGAGCGCACCAGCGTTCTGCTCAAGGCGGCCTCCAGCAACGTGCTGCGTTTCAAGGTCGATGCCGAGTTGCCCGAGAGCCTGGCCAGTCAGGCGCGCATCACCGGTCGCATTGTCCAGTTTCCGGCCCATGACGCGAGGGAGATCGAAAGCTACCTGACGGCAGTGCGCGAAGCCGGTCTGCAGGCGCAGGACGTGGAGATTCGCAAGGCAGACCTCGAGGACGTTTTCGTCGAGGTCATGGCTCGCCACCACGACGGAGTGCCCGAGCATGTCCGGTGACCTGGCGCCCCGGCTGCAATTGCCCGTTGCCGAGCAGCGGGACGGGCATGCCATGACCGGCTGGCGCACCTTGTTCTACAAGGAAATCCTGCGCTTCTGGAAGGTCGGGTTTCAGACTGTGGGCGCTCCGGTGCTCACCGCCATTTTGTATCTGCTGGTGTTCGGGCACGTGCTGGAAGACCGGGTCAAGGTGTACGAGACAGTGTCCTACACCGCATTCCTGGTGCCCGGACTGGTGATGATGAGCGTGCTGCAGAATGCCTTCGCAAACAGCTCGTCGTCGATGATCCAGAGCAAGGTGATGGGCAATCTGGTCTTCCTGTTGCTGACGCCGCTTTCGCACTGGCACTGGTTCACTGCCTATGTGGCCTCGTCCGTTGTGCGCGGTATCGTGGTGGGTGTGGGCGTTCTTCTGGCGACCTTGTGGTTTGCTGTGCCACCGTTCGCGGCAGTGGCTTGGGTCCTGGCGTTTGCCGTCCTGGGCGCCTCCTTGATGGGTGCCCTGGGTCTGATCGCAGGGCTGTGGGCGGAAAAGTTTGACCAACTCGCGGCGTTCCAGAATTTTGTCATCATGCCGATGACTTTCCTGAGCGGCGTTTTCTATTCAATCAAGTCGCTGCCGCCGTTCTGGCAGGGCGTGAGCCATCTCAATCCGTTTTTCTACATGATCGATGGGTTCCGGTACGGCTTTTTTGGCCAGAGTGACGTGTCCCCGTGGTTGAGCCTGGGCATTGTCGGCCTGGCCCTGGCTGCGGCAAGCGCGGTGGCCTTGCACCTGCTGCGCACGGGTTACAAGATCCGCAGTTGACGAAGACTCAGATATGACAGCCGAAGAACTTAAGTCCATCATCACTGCCGGGTTGCCGTGCACCCATTGCGAACTCGAGGGCGATGGTCGTCACTGGTACGCGACCATCGTGTCCGACGCCTTCGAGGGAAAACGGGCGATCCAGCGCCACCAGATGGTCTATGCCACGCTGGGCGCCAAGATCCAGACCGACGAAGTGCATGCGTTGTCGATGAAAACCATGACCGACGCTGAATGGAAGTCACATGGATGAATGGTTGGTCGGTGGCGGCCAAACTCTGGGCGGCGCGGTGTCGATTTCCGTTGCCAAGCACGCTGCGTTGCCCGAGTTTTGCGCCTGCCTGCTGGCGTCCGATGCCGTGACGCTGGCGAACGTCCCGCATCTGCAAGACGTCGATGTGATGGCGCACCGCATCTACCTCCTGGACCGGGGCTACGCCACGATGCAAGCCAAGCTGCGCGTGCTGGGGGCCGACGTCGAACGTGTGCCGGGCTGATCGGTGGCTCCCATGATCACGCTGGCGCTGTCCAAGGGACGCATTTTCGAAGAGGTTTTGCCGCTACTCAAGGCTGCCGACATCATTGTCCTGGACGATCCCGAGAAATCGCGCAAACTCATCCTGGAAACCAATCGTGCAGATGTGCGCGTTCTGGTGGTGCGCGCGACCGATGTGCCGACCTATGTGCAGTATGGTGGGGCTGACCTGGGCATCACCGGGCGCGACACCTTGCTCGAGCATGGCAGCGATGGCCTGTACCAGCCGCTGGACCTGCAGATCGCCCGCTGTCGCATCAGTGTCGCCGTACGGGAAGGCTTCGACTACGCCTCAAGTGTGCGGCAGGGCTCGCGCCTGACGGTCGCCACCAAGTACATGGCCATTGCGCGTGAATTCTTCGCGGCCAAGGGTGTCCATGCCGATCTGGTCAAGTTGTATGGCAGCATGGAACTGGCGCCACTCACCGGGCTGGCCGATGCGATCGTCGACTTGGTTTCGACCGGCGGCACACTGCGTGCCAACCATCTGGTCGAGGTTGAGCACATCATGGATATCAGCGCGCGATTGGTCGTCAATCAGGCTGCACTCAAGCTCAAGCGGGCGCCGTTGCGCCGCATCATCGATGCCGTCGATGCGGCGGTTCAGCGCCAGGCGGGGGGAGGTGAACCGATGCGCGCCTTCGCCTTGGGGGCGAAGGTACATCAATGACCGTTGTCGCGAACCCATTGCGCCTGTCCACGGCCGACGCAGGCTTTGAGGCAGCCTTGCGCGAGCGGCTATTCTGGTCCAGCTCCGCCGATGCGGCCATCGAGCAGCGGGTTGCGGACATTCTGGCCGATGTTCAGCATCGCGGCGATGTCGCGGTGCTGGAGTACACCGAGCGGTTCGATCGCGTACGTGCCGCGTCGATGGCCGAGCTGGAACTCGATGCCGATGCACTGGGCGGGGCCTTTGCCAGCATTCCGCCAGAGCAGCGCGATGCCTTGTTGTTTGCCGCGGACCGGATCCGCAGTTACCACCTGGCCCAGAAGCGGGCCAATGGCCAGAGCTGGAGCTACCGCGACGCTGACGGCACACTGCTGGGGCAAAAGGTCACACCGCTGGACCGGGTGGGCATCTATGTGCCCGGTGGCAAGGCGGCCTATCCGTCGTCGGTGCTGATGAACGCGATTCCGGCGCATGTGGCTGGCGTGCAGCAGATCGTGATGGTGGTTCCGACGCCCGCCGCCAAAGGGCGGCTGGACGGCCTGGGCGAGCGCAATCCACTGGTGCTGGCCGCGGCGCATGTGGCTGGTGTTTCGCGGGTTTTCACCATCGGCGGCGCTCAGGCCATTGCAGCGATGGCTTACGGCACGGCGACGGTGCCCAAGGTCGACAAGATCACCGGACCAGGGAATGCTTACGTCGCAGCAGCCAAGCGCCGGGTGTTTGGTACGGTGGGCATCGACATGATCGCCGGTCCGAGCGAGATCCTGGTGCTGGCCGATGGGACCACGCCGCCGGACTGGGTCGCCATGGATCTGTTTAGCCAGGCTGAGCATGACGAGATGGCGCAAAGCATTTTGTTGTGTCCCGATGCGGGCTACATCGACCGGGTGCAGGCGCAGATCCACCGCCTGTTGCCGACCATGGCGCGTCGCGACATCATTGCCAGTAGCCTGAATGGTCGCGGCGTGCTGGTTCATACCCGCTCCATGGAGGAGGCCTGTGCCATCAGCAACCAGATCGCTCCCGAGCATCTGGAGGTGAGCAGCCAGGACCCCCACCGCTGGGAACCGCTGCTGCACCATGCTGGTGCCATCTTCCTGGGCGCCTACACCAGCGAAAGTCTGGGCGACTATTGCGCCGGGCCCAACCATGTTCTGCCCACCGGCGCCACCGCACGCTTCTCCAGCCCGTTGGGGGTTTACGATTTCCAAAAGCGCAGCAGCCTGATCGAGGTCAGTGCGGCCGGTGCATGTTCGCTGGGCCGGGTGGCATCGATACTGGCGCGCGGCGAAGGTCTGCAAGCCCACGCGCAGGCGGCGGAAATGAGGTTGATATGACACATCCACCCAGCATCATGAAACAGTCACGCCATGGCGGGCGAACCACGACCCTGCGCCATACCATGGTGGCCTGTGCGCTGGCCGTGCTGGCCAGTTCTTCCTCGGCCATCAGCATTCGTGAATTGCGCGGACTCGAGGCGACGGACAAGGACCATGGCGAGACGTTCGTGCAGTACTACCTCGTGGGTGCGATGGAAGGCGCTCTGGAAGCGCACGCGCATGTGGTTCGCTCGGGTGGCAGGCCGCTGGTGTGCCTGAACGGCCGCCGGCTTGAACCGCGCATGGCCAAGCCGCTGTTTGATGGCGAGCTCAAGCGCAACTCCGGCCTGTACGAGGCCGACATGCCGGTGCAATTGGTGTTGGTCAATGCGCTGATTTCGGCCTACGCCTGCTGAATTCGACACCGATCGCTCCTGGCCCGTACCATCGACACCTTGCTCCACGGCACCCGTTTTCCCATGTCCCGCACTCCCGCCGACCTGTCCGATCTGATGGCGCGCCATGTCCGCACGGACGTGACGTCCATGCATGCCTATGCGGTCCAGGACTCGGCCGGGTTGCGCAAGCTCGACGCGATGGAGAATCCGCACCGCCTGTCCGAGCAACTGCAGCAGCAACTAGGGCAGCGCCTGGGCGCAGTGGCGCTCAACCGCTACCCCGGCCGCCGGACGCAGGACCTGCGGCGCGCGCTGCACGATTACGCTCAGGTACCCGAGGGATTCGACCTGATGCTGGGCAACGGATCGGACGAACTGATTTCGCTGCTGGCGATGGCCTGTGACGTTCCCGGTGCGACCGTCCTGGCGCCGGTTCCCGGATTCGTCATGTATGCGATGAGCGCACAATTGCAGGGGCTGCGGTTTATCGGCGTGCCGCTCTGCGAGGACTTCGAGCTCGACCCGGATGCGATGCTGCGGGCGATCCACCAGCACCAGCCGTCCATCATCTACCTGGCCTATCCGAACAACCCCAGCGCCAACCTGTGGGACGACGCGGTGATCGAAAAGATCATCTGCGCGGCGCCGGGTTTTGTCGTGATCGACGAGGCCTACCAGCCGTTCGCGGGCTGCAGCTATATCGACCGACTTGCGCAGTATCGCCATGTGCTGCTGATGCGCACCATGAGCAAGTTTGGCCTGGCGGGCGTGCGCATCGGCTACCTGATCGGGGCCAGGGCGCTGATTGCCGAACTGGACAAGGTGCGACCGCCCTACAACATCAGCGTGCTCAACGCCGAATGCGCATTGTTTGCGCTCGAGCACCGCGACGTTTTTGCGGCGCAGGCGCGGGACATCGTCGCGCAGCGGGCATGGCTGATGGCGCAGTTGTCCGCGCTAGCCGGCGTGCGGGTGTTCCGCAGCGACGCCAACATGATCTTGCTGCGATTGCCCAATGGCGGGCCCGGTGGTGACGCCGCGGCAGCCGCGTTCGCCGGCATGCGGGCACGCGGTGTGCTGATCAAGAATGTATCGAAACTGCATCCGCTGCTGGCCGACTGCCTGCGGCTGACCGTTGGCCTGCCGGAGGAAAATCGCGCCATGGTGGCCGCGTTAAAGGAGTGTCTGTGACTACCGAACCCACTGCGTCCCGTGCAGCGCCGCGTTGCGCGCAGGTCACCCGCAATACCGCCGAGACCCGCATCACGGTGCAACTCACGCTCGATGGCAGCGGCCGGTCGGCGTTGCATACCGGGATCGGCTTTTTCGACCATATGCTGGACCAGATCGCACGCCACGCGCTGGTCGACCTGGACGTAAAGGCCGATGGCGATCTGCATATCGACGGCCACCATACGGTGGAAGACGTCGGCATCACACTGGGCCAGGCTATGCACAAGGCGCTGGGCGATCGCAAGGGCATCCGCCGTTTTGGCCACGCCTATGTACCGCTGGACGAGGCGCTGAGCCGCGTCGTGATCGATTTTTCAGGTCGACCGGGCCTGGTCATGCAGGTGCCGTTCAAAAGCGGCATGATCGGCAGCTTCGACAGCCAATTGGCGCATGAGTTCTTCCAGGGGTTCGCGAACCATGCCTTCGTGACGCTGCACATCGACAACCTGCGCGGCGAAAACGCGCACCACCAGTGCGAGTCGGTGTTCAAGGCGTTCGCGCGTGCTCTGCGCCAGGCGGTCGAAGTCGATCCGCGCGCTGCGGGCACCATCGCTTCGACCAAGGGCTCGCTTTGATCGCCCCCAGCCCTGGCTTCGCCAGGCCCCCCGAGGGGGTGCCAGAAAACTTGGGAGCGGCCCGGCGTTTTCTCGAGAGCGCCGCGTCGACAAGCGTGGCGTGCCAACACAGCGGCTGCTGACGCACCAACATGGCATCGGCAACCAACAAGACGGTCGCGGTGGTCGACTATGGCATGGGGAACCTGCGCTCGGTTGCCAACGCGGTGCAGGTGGCAGCCGCAGGCGACGGTCATCAGGTGTTTGTCACGTCCGACCCTGAACTGATCCATGCCGCGGAGCGGGTGGTGTTGCCCGGGCAGGGCGCCATTGCCGATTGCATGCGCGCGTTGCGCGATTGCGGCCTGCTCGTGCCGGTGCTGGAGGCCGCCCGGTCAAAGCCACTGTTCGGCGTGTGCGTGGGCATGCAGATGCTGCTCGACCATAGCCAGGAGGGGCTGCGCGGCGACGATGGAGCTGGCACGCCCGGGCTGGGCCTGATACCCGGTGTCGTCGTCCGATTCGATCTGCGGGGTCGCCTGCAGGCCGATGGCAGCCGTTTCAAGGTGCCGCACATGGGATGGAACCCGGTGTTCCAGATGCGGCACGGGGGGCAGGTGCATCCGCTGTGGCACGGGATCGAAGATGCCAGTTACTATTATTTCGTGCACAGCTACTACGCCCGACCGTCTGATACGCGCCACAGCGCGGGAGAGGCCGACTACGGCGATCGCTTTGCGGCGGCGGTTGCGCGCGATAATATTTTTGCAACCCAGTTCCATCCCGAAAAGAGTGCTGACCAAGGCCTTGCGCTTTACCAAAACTTCCTTCGCTGGAAGCCCTGATTTCTCCCAGCCATCCGCGCATCATGCTGCTTATTCCTGCAATCGACCTGAAAGACGGCCATTGTGTTCGCCTCAAGCAGGGCGACATGGACCAGTCGACCATCTTCGGCGAAGACCCCCCCGTCATGGCGCGCAATTGGGTAGGCAAGGGCGCGCGCAGGCTGCATCTGGTCGATCTCAATGGTGCATTTGCGGGTCACCCCAGGAACGAACTGGCGATCCGCCGGATCCTGAAAGAGGTTGGCAGCGAAGTCGATGTACAACTCGGTGGCGGCATCCGCGACCTCGATACCATCGAGCGTTACCTCGATGCCGGCCTTCGCTACGTGATCATCGGCACGGCTGCGGTCAAGAATCCGGGTTTCCTGCAGGACGCCTGCACTGCGTTCGGCGGCCACATCATCGTCGGGCTCGACGCCAAGGATGGGAAGATTGCAACCGACGGCTGGAGCAAGCTGACCCGACACGACGTGGTCGACCTGGGCAAGAAATTCGAAGACTACGGCGTCGAGTCCATCATCTACACCGATATCGGGCGTGACGGCATGTTGTCCGGAATCAATGTTGAGGCGACGGTCAAACTGGCCCAGGCGCTGACAATCCCGGTCATTGCATCGGGTGGCCTCTACAACATGGCCGACATCGAAGCCTTGTGCGCGGTAGAAAGCGAAGGCGTCGAGGGTGTCATCTGTGGTCGTGCCATCTATAGTGGCGACCTCGATTTCGCCGCGGCCCAGGCCCGTGCCGACGAACTCAACGGCTGAAGCCGCGAGAGCGCCGATGCTGGCCAAACGCATCATTCCCTGCCTTGACGTCACTGGCGGCAGAGTCGTCAAGGGTGTCAATTTCGTGTCGCTGAGAGACGCCGGTGATCCGGTCGAGATCGCTGCGCGCTACAACGAGCAGGGCGCTGATGAACTTACCTTTCTCGATATCACCGCCACCAGTGACGGACGCGACATGATCCTGCATATCGTCGAGGCCGTGGCAGCCCAGGTATTCATACCCCTGACGGTCGGCGGCGGTGTGCGCAGTGTGGAGGATGTGCGCCGTCTGCTCAATGCCGGCGCCGACAAGACGAGCTTCAATTCCGCTGCGGTTGCCAGGCCAGGCCTGATTGACGACGTGTCGGGCAAATACGGCTCGCAATGCATCGTCGTGGCTATCGACGCCAAACGCAGGACCGCGACCGAGGAGCAGCGCCGCGGGGTCGACGGCTTGCCGGCGGGGCCGGGATGGGATGTTTTCAGCCACGGCGGGCGCACCAATACCGGACTCGACGCAGTTGCCTGGGCAACCGAAATGGCCCGCCGCGGCGCAGGGGAAATCCTGCTGACCAGCATGGACCGCGATGGAACCAGGTCCGGGTTTGACCTGGCGCTGACCCGCGCCGTCAGCGACGCGGTCGACGTTCCAGTCATTGCCTCGGGCGGCGTCGGAAATCTGGACCACCTGGCCGACGGTATTCAACTTGGCGGGGCGGACGCCGTACTCGCGGCGAGCATCTTCCACTACGGCGAATACAGCGTGTTGCAGGCCAAGCAGCACATGCGCGCGCGCAACATCGCCGTACGGATCTAAGATGAAACTGCCCCCACGCTCACTGCGTTCGCTGCCCCCCAAGGGGGCTGTCAGTCCCTTCGGAACGGCCGGGCGGCACTGCAGGCTGCCCCCACGCTCACTGCGTTCGCTGCCCCCAAGGGGGCTGTCAGTCCCTTCGGAACGGCCGGGCGGCACTGACATGACGATCCACTGATCCGCAGCGAATAGGCGCACCGGCGAAACGGCGGTGGTCGATCGCCGACAATAGGCCCATGAACTGGTTGGATCATGTCAAATGGGATGCGGCAGGTCTTGTGCCGGTGATCGCTCAGGAGCAGGCGACGGGCGATGTGCTGATGTTCGCCTGGATGAATCGCGACGCGTTGGAGCGGACGGCGGTCACGGGACGCGCGGTTTACTTCAGCCGATCGCGTTCCAGACTGTGGTTCAAGGGCGAGCAGTCGGGCCATGTGCAACAGGTGCATGACATCCGGCTCGATTGCGACAATGATGTTGTCCTGCTCACGGTGACGCAGACCGGCCATGTGCCCGGCATCGCCTGTCACACTGGTCGCCACAGTTGCTTCTTTCAGCACCTTGCTGGCACTGACACACAGCGGGGCTGGGAAATCACCGGCGCGGTATTGAAAGACCCGCAAACGATCTACAAGTAGCCCGACATGTCCTACGCTTTTACCGACGACGACAAGAACGCAACCGACGTGATGTCACGGTTGGCGGCCATCATTGAAAGCCGCCGTCCCGATCGCGGTGGCGACCCCGAGGCAAGCTACGTGGCGCGACTGCTGCACCGCGCGCCCGATGCGTTCCTGAAGAAGATCGGCGAAGAGTCCACCGAGGCCGTGATGGCAGCCAAGGACCTGGAGCTTGCGCTGCACACCGGCGTTGGTGTGGACGCTTGCAAGGGTCGGTTGGTTGGTGAAATGGCCGACCTGTGGTTCCATTGCATGGTGGCGCTGGCCCATTACGGGTTGCGGCCGTCCGATGTGTTGGCAGAATTGGCCCATCGCGAAGGCACCAGCGGCATCGAGGAAAAGGCCGTGCGCAAGGCGATTGCGCGCGAAGGCTCGTGAGCGGGGTCAGACCAAGGAGGAGCGATATGACGGAAGTGATCGATGTAGTGCCCAAGGGCGAGGAGCAGGCGCAGGCGCTCAAGTCAGTGGGGTGGCTGAGTTATGTGCTGCACCTGATCGTCGCGGTCGGGGCGATCGTTCCCGGCGCGCAGGCGGGTGCGTTGTTGCTGGTGGTTGCGTTGGTGATCGACCTGGTGAAAAGGCCCGAGGCAGAGGGAACCTGGCAGGCCTCGCATTTTTCGTGGCGCATCCGTTCGGTCATTTTGGCCGGTTTGCTGTACCTGCTGACGGCGCCATTGTTCCTGTTGTTCATCATGCCCGGCATGCTCGCTTGGCTGCTGGTGTCGGTCTGGTTCCTGTATCGGATCGTCAAGGGCATGGTTGCAATGAACAACAACCAGGCCGTTGGCGCCTGACACGGGGGATTCCACGGTGGTGCATGATCCAGACTGCCTGTTCTGCAAGATCGCGCAGGGCAAAATCCCGTCGCGCAAGGTTCATGAAGACGATCAGGTCTTCGTCTTTCACGATATCCATCCATGGGCGCCGGTGCACTTCCTGATGATCCCCAAACAGCATATTCCGTCGTTCGCGCAACTCGGTCCGGAGCATGCCGACCTGCTGGGTCACATGATGACGCTGGCGCCGAAACTGGCTCTGCAGGAGGGTTGCAGACCCTATCCGGAAGGTGGATTCCGGATAGTCAGCAACACCGGGGTCGAAGGTGGGCAGGAGGTTCGGCATCTGCACGTGCATGTCATGGGTGGACCGCGGCCCTGGTTGCGCGGCTGATCCCAAAGGGCTTTTGGCGCGCTGGCGGTGCGCGGTCTAAAATTCGGCTAATTGCTTAGGAGTTAAAAATGGGTTCGTTTTCAATCTGGCATTGGCTGATCGTGCTGCTGATCGTGGTCATGGTCTTTGGCACCAAGAAGCTCAAGAACATGGGCGGTGACCTCGGCGGCGCGGTCAAGGGCTTCAAGGATGGCATGAAGGATGCCGCTGCGTCTGCCGATGACAAGCCGGCCGGTGCCACGGCGCAGGTATCCAACGGCGCGCAGCCGTCCGAAAAGACCACGATCGACGTGGAAGCCAAGCAGAAGTCCTGATCGGCGGGGTGGTAGCGTCGTGATCGACCTCGGCATCTCCAAGATGGCGCTGATCGGCGTTGTGGCGCTCATCGTCATCGGGCCGGAGAAGTTGCCACGTGTTGCACGTACGGTTGGCATGCTGTTGGGAAAAGCCCAGCGCTATGTGTCAGACGTCAAGGCAGAGGTCAGCCGCTCGATGGACCTTGACGAGCTCAAGAAGATGAAGGAAACGGTCACCGACGCGGCCAAGGACATGAGCAACACGATCCAGAGCAACGCCAGCGAGATCGAGAAGTCCTGGGCCGATGCGACACGCATGGATGACAACTCGCAGCTGGCTGATGGTTTCCAAATGCCCGTGAGCTATCCGGCCTATCGGCATCCGAACAAGCGCTGGCGCATGAAGCAGAGCGCCACGCCGAGCTGGTACAAGGCACGCGCAGGCATTCGCACGCGTGCCTTGTCGGGCGCCGCACGTGTGGCCAGGTTCCGGCCGCAAAAACTCAACTGACATTACCGGAACTTCTGCACACCCCGGAATGAGCATTCCGCAGGGTGCTGGGCCCACATGACACGATGACCGACCCGACCAACAAAGAAGACGAACTCGCCGGTACCGAGCAGCCGTTTGTCCAGCACCTGGTGGAGTTGCGTGACCGCCTGATGTACAGCCTGGCAGGCCTGGTCGTATGCATGGTATTGCTGGCGGTCTGGCCGTCCCCCAGTGGCCTGATCGACCTGATTGCCACGCCGATCCGGGCCCACATGCCGCCGGGTGCCAAGCTGATTGCCGTTGGTGTGTTCTCGCCTTTTTTCGTACCGCTCAAGGTGCTGATGATGGCCGGTGTGTTGCTGGCCTTGCCGTGGCTGATGTACCAAGCCTGGGCCTTTGTCGCGCCTGGCCTGTACGGCCACGAAAAGCGCCTGGCCATTCCGTTGATCTTCTTTGGCTGCGCATTGGCCTACATTGGCATCGCGTTTGTGCAGTTATTCGTGCTGGACAAGATGTTTGCCTTCATCCAGGCGGTGACGCCGGCCAGTGTGGCGGCGACGCCCGACATCGCCTCGTATGTCGAGGCGATTCTTGGCCTGTACATCGCCTTTGGCGTGGCGTTCCAGGTGCCAATCGTCGTGGTTCTGCTGGCGCGCATGAACATCGTCAGCATCGAAAAGTTGAAGGAGTTCCGCGGCTATTTCATCGTGTTGTCGTTCGTGATCGCTGCCGTCATCACGCCACCTGACGTGATTTCACAGCTGGCGCTGGCGGTGCCCATGTGCCTGCTGTACGAAGCGGGCATATTTGCCTCCCGGTGGTTCATCAAAAATACCAAAACGCCCGACGACGAAGAACAAAACAGCAACAAGGACGCGGGATCGACCGGCTCGTGACAGCGTCGTCCAGTCGACTTACCGCGGTGATCGGCGCGGTTTGGGCCTGACGCCTGGAACCACGTCAAGTTCGATCTGCGCGTCCTGGCGCTGTAGGTTGAAACGCGAAGGCAAGCCCGGTTTCAGGCCGGCGACACGGGTCAACAATTCCGAAACATTGCGCACATCGTCGCCCGCGACGGCGGTGATGACATCGCCGGGCCGGATGCCGGCCTGCGCGGCGGGTCCGTTCTGCAGCACGCCGGTGATGATCACTCCCGTGCGCGCCTTCACGCCAAAGGTTTCCGCCAGCTCGGGCGAGAGGTCGTTGGGTTCGACTCCGATCCAGCCGCGGGTAACCTGACCGTCCTTGAGCAGCCCATCCATCACCTGGCGGGCCGTGGACATCGGAATCGCGAATCCGATGCCCAAGCTGCCACCGGAGCGCGAGTAGATCGCCGTGTTGATGCCCAGCAGATGTCCCTGGGTGTCGACCAGTGCACCGCCGGAGTTGCCCGGATTGATGGCGGCGTCTGTCTGGATGAAGTTCTCGAATGTGTTGATGCCCAACTGGTTGCGACCCAGGGCGCTGATGATGCCGCCGGTCACGGTCTGGCCGACGCCAAACGGATTGCCTATCGCCAGCACCTGGTCGCCAACCTGCACAGCGTCCGAATTGCCGATCACCAGCACCGGCAGTTTGTCCAGGTCGATCTTGAGTACCGCCAGATCGGTTTCCGGGTCGGTGCCGATGACCTTGGCAAGGGCCTTGCGACTGTCGTTCAGGATGACCTCGATCTCGTCGGCCCCTTCTACAACATGGTTGTTGGTCAGGATGTAGCCGGCTGGACTCACGATCACGCCGCTGCCCAGGCCGGCGCGCGCTTCCTGGTCCTGATCGCCGAAGAAGAAGCGGAACCACGGATCGTTGCTGCGCGGGTCCCGGTTGGCGGTCTTGCTGGTATTGATGCTGACTACCGCCGAAGCGGCCTTTTGTGCGGCGAGTCGAAAACTGCCGGCGGGCAGATTGCCACTGGCCACAGCGGGTGCTTCGACCAGCGTCACGGCGGCCGTGCCCCCTGCAGTCTTGCCCAGCCACTGCGGCTGGAGGGTCGCCACGACGAAATACGCCGCCAGCAATACGGTTGCGGTTTGGGAAAAAAGCAGCCACAAGCGTTTCATGCGTAAATTGTAGGCTGCTCGATCGGTAACGGTCGCATACCCGGTCATTTTCATTGCGACCAGACCCGCATGCTGTGACATGTCAATTTAATGCGTTCAATGCCATGACTAGCACCCTCAAGACCATCCACATCGAACCACTGGCTCCATCCAAACCCGCGCTGGGTGCACCGTGCAATGGGTGTGGTGTTTGCTGCCTGGTGCAGCCCTGTCCGGTTGGTATGGTGCTGTCCGGCCGGCGCTCAGGGGCCTGTGTTGCGCTGCGCTGGAATGAGCGATTGGGCGTTTACCGGTGCGGCGCGATCGAGCAGCCGTCGCAGGTACTGCATGCGCTGTGGCCAACCAAACGCGTGCGCTGGGCCAGCATGCTGGCACCGGCCCTGCGATTTCTGGCGCGCCGCTCGATCGCGCTGGATGTGGGATGCGATTGCGATCTGCAAGTGTCGGTCCGCAAGCGCGGGCCGACACCCTGAGCCATGCCGGACACCAGAATTGGCCGACAATGGCAGTTGGCCAGCGCGGCCAGCCCCACCGGACATCCGGCACCGGCGGTCGCTACCCTCAACCCTTCATGACCAGTCGACTCGTTCTCGCCCAGACATTCGATGCGGTGTTGCAGCCGGAGCGTTTTCGCGACTACGGACCCAACGGCCTGCAGGTGGAAGGTCGTGCGGAAATACACAAAATCGTCTCGGGCGTAACCGCCAGCCTGGCGCTGATCGAGGCGGCAGTCGCCGCCCGGGCCGATGCCATTTTTGTGCACCATGGCCTGTTCTGGCGCGGTCAGGATGGTTGCGTCACCGGCTGGATGAAGCAGCGACTGGCCTTGCTGCTGGCCCATGACCTGAATCTTTTCGCCTACCACCTGCCACTGGACGCGCATCCGCAATGGGGCAATAACGCCCAACTCGGCATACGGCTGGGCCTGACGGCTACCGAACGATTTGGCGATCAGGAACTGGGTTTTCTGGGCGGGCGTACCGATGGCGGCGCTTTTTCTGCTGCGCCCGAACTGGGGCGGCATCTGGAGTTGGTGCTGAACCGTCCGGTCACCGTCGTGGCGGGTAGCGCGCGGCCGCTGCGGCGGATCGCGTGGTGCACCGGCGGTGCGCAGGACTATTTCGAGGCCGCCATCGCCGCGGGGGCCGACGCGTTCATCACCGGCGAGATCTCGGAACCGCAAGCGCACTACGCCCGCGAATGTGGGGTTGCGTTTCTGGCCTGCGGACACCATGCGAGCGAGCGTTTTGGCGCGCCGGCATTGGCAGGACATGTTGCAGAGCAATTGTCCCTGTCGCATGCATTCGTCGACATCGACAATCCGGCATAAGAGACAGATGGACAAGCCGATCGCCATCACCATGGGTGATCCGGCCGGAATAGGGCCGGAGATCGTGGCCAAAGCGTTTCGCGATGGGCCCGAAGCGACCCGCGGTTGTTTCGTGGCCGGCGACGTGGCAACGCTGCGTCGGGCCTCACATTGCATTGGCGGCTTCGGCTCGGTGCGATTGCCAGTGGCCGTGATCGAACGAGCAGCGGATGCCCTGGATGTGCCACCACGCTGCATCCCGGTTCTGCAGGCCACGGCGGACCATGGTCCGATAGCCCTGGGGTCGATCGCAGCCGCGGCGGGGCGGATGGCAGCGGAGTGTGTCGTCTGGGCCGCCGATGCCGCATTGCGGGGCGAGGTTGCGGCGCTGGTCACCGCACCACTGCACAAGGAATCGCTGGCTGCTGCCGGTATGCCGCATAGCCAGTTCCCGGGTCATACCGAAATGCTGCAATACCGGGCTGCGTTGGCGACGGGTGTTGCGGTGTCCGACCTGCCGGTACGCATGATGCTCGCCAATGACGAGCTGCGCACGGTGCTGGTCAGCATCCATATGTCACTGCGCGATGCGATCGACGCGGTCACGACCGCAGGTGTATTGCAAACCTTGCAGATAGCGCACCGGGCCTTGGGCGCGCTGCTCGGCCGGCGACCGCGCATCGCCGTCGCCGGGCTCAATCCGCATGCGGGCGAGGGCGGCCTGTTCGGCATGGAGGAGATCGACGCCATCATTCCGGCGATCAACGCGGCGCGGATCCTGGGCTTGGACGTCGTCGGCCCCTTCGCGCCCGACACGGTCTTCATGCGGGCCCGGGCGCGTGCTGACGGGGATCGCGAATTCGATGCGGTGGTGGCGATGTACCACGACCAGGGCTTGATACCGGTCAAATACCTGGGTGTCGACAAGGGCGTCAATGTGACGCTCGGGCTGCCTCTGGTACGGACCAGTCCCGACCATGGAACCGCGTTTGACATTGCAGGAACCGGGCAGGCCGACGCCTCGAGCCTGGTCGAGGCCATTCGGATGGCTCGCACGCTTGCCGCCCTGGCCCCTGCTTAGGCCTTGCCGTCGCCAATGGCCAACGCCCGGCGCGGGTTTGCGGCCACCGGGCACTGCCTGCGACCCGACTATTTCTTCAGGCTGTCCCGGATCTGGCGCAGCAGCAGGATGTCTTCTGGTGTGACCGCAGGTGCAGGCGCTGCAGGGGGCTCCTCGCGCTTGAGTCGGTTCATCTGCTTGATCATCATGAAGATGACGAATGCCAGGATGATGAAGTTGACTGCGATCGTCAGGAAATTGCCATAGGCAAATACCGGCACCCCTGCCTTCTTCAACTCGGCCAGCCCTGCGCCGACTCCGGCAGGCACCTGTCCCAGCAACACATACATGCTGGAGAAATCAATATTGCCTACGACAGCACCGACCAGCGGCATGATCAGATCAGCCACCATCGAATCGACGATTTTCGCGAATGCTGCGCCGATGATCACGCCGACCGCGAGATCCATCACATTTCCCTTGAGGGCGAACTCTTTGAACTCCGACATCATGCTCATGGTCATTTCTCCTTTGATTTATGGTCCAGGGCCGCAGTGTAATGGCGCAGGAAGGGGTCGAAATGTAAACGAGTTGCCATGTCCCGTCGACGTAATCAGCCGGCCTAGCCGCTAGTCTTCATGCCCGGGCGAGGTGAGTCGGTCAGCTACAATCCGGCGCTGACCCAAGAGCGATGTTTTCATTGAGGAATCCCATGAGTGACACCCCAGTCGACAACAGCAAGCGGACGTGGATCATCGCGTCGGGCTGTGTTGGAGCTGTTGGCGGCGCCTTTACCGCCGTCCCGTTCGTGCGTAGTTTCGAACCATCGGAACGTGCCAAGGCCGCTGGTGCGGCAGTCGAAGCGGACATTTCCTCGCTCAAGCCCGGTGAAAAAATGACCGTCGAATGGCGCGGCAAGCCGGTCTGGATCATGCGTCGCACGCCAGAGGAACTTGCCGCGTTGCCGTCCAATGACGCGCAGCTGGCGGATCCGAAGTCGCAGCGCAAGCCCGATGAGTTGACGCCGGAATATGCCCGCAATGAGACCCGCTCCATCAAACCCGAGGTGCTGGTGGTGGTGGGCATTTGCACCCACCTGGGATGTTCACCGTCGGACCGTTTTCAGACCGGGCCGCAACCGTCTTTGCCCGATGACTGGAAGGGCGGATTTTTCTGCCCCTGCCATGGCTCCACGTTTGACCTCGCCGGCCGCGTCTTCAAGAACAAACCCGCTCCAGACAACCTGGAAGTGCCTCCCCACCTGTACCTCTCCGACAACCGATTGCTGATCGGTGAAGACAAGAAGGCGTAAACCGATGACGAATCGCAGTACCGGAGCACAACGTGGCTGAAATGAAAGAAATTTCCCCCAACGCACCAGCATCTGAAAAGCTGTTGAACTGGGTTGACAACCGCTTCCCATTGTCCAAGCTCTACAACGAGCACTTGGGCGAGTACTACGCGCCCAAAAACTTCAATTTCTGGTACATCTTTGGCTCGCTGGCCCTGTTGGTGCTGGTGATCCAGATCGTGACCGGCATTTTCCTGGTGATGCATTACAAGCCGGACGCCGCACTGGCGTTTGGTTCGGTTGAGTACATCATGCGCGACGTGCCGTGGGGATGGCTGGTGCGCTACATGCATTCGACCGGTGCCTCCGCCTTTTTCGTGGTGGTCTATCTGCACATGTTCCGTGGCCTTATCTACGGCAGCTACCGCAAGCCACGCGAGCTGATTTGGGTGTTTGGCTGCGCGATTTTCCTGTGCCTGATGGCCGAGGCCTTCATGGGCTACCTGCTGCCGTGGGGCCAGATGAGCTATTGGGGTGCGCAGGTGATCGTCAATTTGTTTGCCGCCATTCCGTTCGTCGGCCCCGATCTCGCGTTGCTGATCCGTGGCGACTATGTGGTCGGTGACGCCACGCTGAATCGGTTTTTCAGTTTCCACGTGATTGCGGTGCCGCTCGTATTGCTGGGTCTGGTTGTGGCGCACATCATCGCGTTGCATGAAGTGGGCTCCAACAACCCGGACGGGATCGAGATCAAGGCGACCAAGGGCAAAGATGGCAATCCGCTCGACGGTATTCCGTTTCACCCGTATTACACGGTGCACGATATCTTTGCGGTAAGCATGTTCCTGATGGTGTTCAGCGCCATCGTATTTTTCGCACCGGAGTTTGGCGGTTACTTCCTGGAGTACAACAACTTTATTCCGGCGGACCCGCTCAAGACGCCGTTGCATATTGCACCGGTCTGGTATTTCACGCCGTACTACTCGATGCTGCGGGCCATTACCGACGAGATGATGTATGCGCTGATAGCGTCGGTGCTGGCCGGCGCCGCGTTGCTGGTATTCAAAGTCAAGCTGCCGGGCTTCCTCAAGCCGGTCATTGTTGTTGCGGCACTCGCGGTGACCGCAATGATGCTGGCGATCGATGCCAAATTCTGGGGCGTGGTCGTGATGGGCGGCGCAGTCATCATCTTGTTTTTCCTGCCCTGGCTTGACTTCAGCCCGGTCAAGTCGATCCGGTATCGTCCTGATTGGCACAAGTACCTTTACGGCGTCTTCGTGCTTAACTTCGTCGTACTGGCCTACCTGGGCGTACAGCCGCCATCGTCGATCGGCGAGCGTGTGTCGCAGGTCGGCACCTTGTTCTATTTTGCGTTCTTCCTGCTGATGCCGTGGTGGAGTACGCTGGGCGAGTCCAAGCCGGTACCCCAGCGCGTGAACTTTGCCGCCCATTGAGAGCGGGAGACAACCAGAATGAAAACAACAGCAATAGTCAACCAGGTCATCTGGGCCATCGTCGCATCGGTCGGTCTGTTGGCGGGCAGCGCCCATGCTGTCAGCACAGGCATCGCGTGGGACAAGGCACCTAACAAGACGAACGACCTGGTCGCTCTGCAAAACGGCGCCAAACTGTTTGTCAACTACTGCCTGAACTGCCACTCGGCCGCGTTCATGCGCTACAACCGTTTGACGGACATCGGTTTGACGGTCGAGCAGATCAAGGACAACCTGCTTTTCGCCACCGACAAGGTGGGTGAAAACATGGTGGCGGCGATCGATCCAAAGGAAGCGAAGCAGTGGTTTGGGGCCAACCCGCCGGACCTGACCGTTATTGCCCGCTCACGCGCTGCGGCCGGTCAAGGCAGTGGTGCAGACTACCTCTACACCTACTTGCGCACCTATTACCCGGACCCTTCCAAGGCGACCGGCTGGAATAATCTGGCGTTCCCGGACGTTGGCATGCCCCATGTGTTGTGGCAATTGCAGGGCAACCGCGTTCCAATGTACGACGTCAAGACCGAGCATGGCCGCGAAGTCCAGGTGTTCAAGGGTTGGGAGCAGAAAAGCGCCGGCAGCATGACACCTCTGCAATACGACGAGGCCATGGGGGACCTGGTGAACTATCTGCAATGGATGGGCGAACCTTCGCAAAATACCCGTAAGCGCGTGGGCGTGTGGGTGCTGTTGTTCCTTGCCGTGCTCACTGTCTTCACGTGGCGTTTGAATGCTGCGTTCTGGAAAGACGTGAAGTAACGCGTCGTCCAGGCTTCGCCCTGTCGGGCGGGGCTTGCGTTTTCAGAGTGGGTTTCCCAATATGTGCATCCCACTCTTTTTCGTTTCGGCACTGGCCTGGAGACTGGCTGGTTTGGTTCGGAACTGTGTTTTGTAATTGAGGAGCTCCCGCCATGATGGTGCTGTATTCAGGAACCACCTGCCCTTTTTCCCATCGTTGCCGTTTTGTCCTGTTTGAAAAGGGAATGGATTTCGAGATCCGCGACGTTGACCTTTACAACAAGCCTGAAGACATCAATGTGATGAACCCTTATGGGCAGGTTCCGATCCTGGTGGAGCGTGACTTGATTCTGTACGAGTCCAACATCATCAATGAATACATTGACGAGCGTTTCCCGCATCCGCAATTGATGCCGGGCGATCCGGTGGACCGTGCCCGCGTGCGCCTGTTCCTGCTCAACTTCGAGAAAGAGCTGTTCGTGCATGTGTCCACGCTCGAGTCCCGCGCTGCCAAGAGCAACGAGAAGCTGCTGGAAAAGGCCCGCGCGCATGTTCGCGATCGGCTGACCCAATTGGCGCCGATCTTTCTCAAGAACAAGTACATGCTGGGTGAGGGCTTCTCGATGCTGGACGTAGCCATTGCTCCCTTGTTGTGGCGCCTGGACTACTATGGGATCGATCTGAGCAAGAACGCCGCCCCGTTGCTCAAGTATGCCGAGCGCATTTTTTCGCGACCGGCGTATATTGAGGCCCTGACGCCATCGGAAAAGGTCATGCGTAAGTAGACGGCCCCCATTTGCTGATGATTGATGCACAAAGCACCAGTTCGACCCGCCCTTATCTGATTCGGGCGTTGTACGAGTGGTGCACCGACAATGGCCTGACGCCCTATGTGGCGGTTCAGGTTGACGACTCTGTGCAGGTGCCCAGGGAGTTCGTCAAGGACGGTGAAATTGTGCTGAACATCAGTTTCGATGCAACGAGTGCGCTCGAACTGGGCAACGAGTTCATTGTTTTCAGTGCCCGTTTTGCAGGCAAGGCGCGCGAGATCATGGTTCCGGTTGACCGGGTCATTGCGATCTATGCGCGCGAGAACGGCCAGGGCATGGCGTTTCCCCGACCGGTGGTTCAGGGGCCGGCGGGTTCGACGGCGACCGCGATGCCAGTCAATACCGGCAAACCGCCTGCCGACGCCCCTGCACGCCACCTTGAGGCCGATGTCAAGTTGGTGGAGCCGGCGGTGGCCGAAACGACGGCAACCGGCGAATCGCCGGAACCGCATCGTCCCGGCCCCACCAGGCGTCCCAAGCTCACGCGCGTCAAATAGGGTCCCGCCGGACGCTCCCGCAGTTGCGAAAGGCGCATCTTGTAAAATTTTCCCGTGCCGATTTAGCTCAGTTGGTAGAGCAACCGCCTTGTAAGCGGTAGGTCGTCAGTTCGATTCCGACAATCGGCACCATTTGCGCCAGCCATGAAATCGATTCAACGGTTTTTGGATTCCTGTACCTTGAGCCGGATAGAGCGGTGTTCCCAGCCGTGTACACGTAGATGGGCTTCCAGTGCAGGTAGCAATTGGCGCAATTTTGCGGCGGCGGCATTGTTGTCGAGCAGCAGGCACCATTGGCTGGCGTCGATCGGGCCGGCCTTGACTGTCGATCGCAATGGGGCCGGTATGAGTGGTTCAACGGATTTGAGCCGCGCCACCGATTCACGGCCGAGCTCGGCCAGCCGGGCCAGGGTTGGCGACGCTGCGGTGGCTTGTTGCAATGTGAGGGAGCGGGCGCGGCGATCCATGGTACTGATCGATGAACGGAGGTTCGAATGCATTTGATTATCACGGACGCGTGGCTGGCCAAGAGCCGGGCGGTGCATCTGTCGGGTACCCGCCTCGTGCTGTCCGCGTTGGCGATGTCACTCTTGCTCATGCTGGTGGCCGCCGGGATGTACCACTGGGTGTTCCTCAAGGGGGCACGGGAACGCTGGCCGGTCGTCGGTTCACTGGTGCGTCTGGTGGTGCAGGACGAGTTCGAGCAACGCGACAGGTTCATGCGCGAGAACCTGGATGTCCTGGCGCGCCAGCTCGGTGAGATGCAGGCCAAGCTGACGCAGCTGGAGTCACTGGGCGAACGCGTGTCGGGCTTGGCGGGCATCAACGCCAGCGACATCAAGTCCAAGCCGGGGCAGGGCGGTGCCCTGGTTACGGGACGGCCGCTGTCAATGGACGAATTGCAGTCAACCTTGGCCGACCTCGACCGCCTGACGACGCAGCGCACCGATCTGCTGACGGTGCTGGAGTCCCGTCTGTTCGACCAGAAGATGCGCAATATGATGGTGCCGACGCAAAGGCCGGTCTCCGATAGCAACCTTGGTTCGGATTTCGGCTGGCGTATTGATCCCATTACCGGCCGCTCCGCGCTGCATACCGGTCTCGATTTCCAGGCCGATTCCGGCACACCGATACTCGCCGCGGCGGGAGGCGTCGTCGTTGTTCAGGAGTTTCATTCGGCGTACGGAAACATGGTGGAGATCGACCATGGCAATGACCTGGTGACGCGTTATGCCCACGCCTCGACGGTATCGGTCAAGACGGGCGACCTGATCCGGCGTGGACAGCCAATCGCCCATGTGGGATCGACCGGCCGATCGACCGGCGCCCATTTGCATTTCGAAGTGCTGGTGAGCGGCGTTCCGCAAGATCCGCAGAAGTTCCTGGCGGCCGGCAATTCGCTGGCTGCGCAGCAGTTGGCCAGCCAGAATGCGCGGCAACAGGCCCGCACCGTGCCGTCGACGCGAGTGTCCAAGCCTAAGGCGGAGCGCAGGTAAAATCGCCGATTGGTTTCTTGCGGGTCGAGACAGCGCATTGCTTGTGTTCGGCCGGGGAGACCCCATTTTCACATCCTGTTCGAACAAAGGATTGCGCCTTCCGGTTGACCATGTGTGGTCGGCCAGGGGGACTTGCATGCATGGCAACCAACTTCCTGACAAAGATATTCGGCAGTCGCAATGACCGCCTTCTCAAACAGTACCGCAGCACGATCAAGCGCATCAATGCGATGGAGGTCGATCTCGAGGGCTTGAGCGACGAAGCGTTGCGTGCCAAGACCGACGAGTTCAAAGGCCGGGTTGCCGCAGGTACAACACTGGACGATCTACTCCCGGAGGCTTTCGCGGTGGTGCGCGAAGGCTCCAAGCGGGCCATGAAGATGCGCCATTTCGATGTGCAGTTGCAAGGTGGCATGTCTTTGCACAACGGCAAGATCTCGGAAATGGGTACCGGAGAAGGCAAGACGCTTACCGCGACGCTGCCGGTGTACCTCAATGCCTTGACCGGTAAAGGTGTGCATGTTGTCACGGTCAACGACTACCTTGCGAGCCGTGACGCCCAGTGGATGGGCCGGCTGTACAACTTCCTGGGCCTGACGGTCGGGGTCAACCTTCCGCAGATGTTGCGCGAGGACAAGCAGGCCGCCTACCAGTCCGACATCACCTACGGCACCAACAACGAATTTGGCTTTGATTATCTGCGTGACAACATGGTCTACGAGGTGGCCGACCGGGTGCAGCGGGGATTGAACTACGCGATCGTGGACGAGGTCGACTCCATCCTGATCGACGAGGCGCGCACACCGCTGATCATCAGCGGCCAGGCCGAGGATCATACGGCCCTGTATGTGGCCATCAACAAGATCGTGCCACATCTCACGGTCCAGGTAGGCGAGGCCGATCCCCGCACCGGGGAGGGTGTCACCAAGCCGGGCGATTTCACGATCGATGAAAAAGGCCGGCAGATCGTGTTGACCGAGCAGGGGCATGAAAACGCCGAGCACGTGCTGTTCGAGAACGGGCTTTTGCCCCAGGGCGCGACCCTGTACGACCCCTCGAACATCACGCTGATGCACCATTTGTATGCGGCATTGCGGGCTCGGCATCTTTACCACAAGGACCAGCATTACGTGGTGCAGGGTGGTGAGATCATCATCGTCGACGAATTCACCGGCCGCCTGATGTCGGGACGGCGCTGGAGTGATGGTCTGCACCAGGCGGTAGAGGCCAAGGAGGGGGTTGCGATCCAGGCCGAGAACCAGACGCTGGCCTCCATCACGTTCCAAAACTATTTCCGGCTGTATGGCAAGTTGGCCGGCATGACAGGCACGGCAGACACCGAGGCCTACGAGTTCCAGGAGATCTACGGTCTGGAGACCGTGGTTATTCCGCACAATCGACCCAGCAAGCGCGAGGACCAGCTCGACCGCGTCTACAAGACGACGCGCGAAAAATACGAGGCCGCGATCCAGGACATCCGCGAATGCCATGAGCGTGGTCAGCCGGTGCTGGTGGGCACCACGTCGATCGAAAATTCCGAGATCATCGCGCAGCTGCTGGAAAAGGAGAAACTGCCGCACCAGGTGCTGAACGCCAAGCAACATGCACGTGAGGCGGAGATCGTTGCACAGGCCGGTCGGCCGAAGATGATCACGATCGCCACCAACATGGCCGGGCGCGGGACCGATATCGTTCTGGGCGGCAACATCGACAAGATCGTGCAAGCGGTGGAGGTCGATGCCAATCTGGACGAGTCGGCGCGCAACCAGAAGATCGCGGAACTGCGTGCGCAGTGGCAGCGCGATCATGAGGAGGTCAAGACAGCCGGTGGCTTGCGCATCATCGCGACCGAACGCCATGAATCGCGTCGCATTGACAACCAGTTGCGCGGTCGCTCGGGCCGCCAGGGCGATCCGGGGTCATCGCGGTTCTACCTGAGCCTGGACGACGCTTTGATGCGCATTTTTGCCGGTGATCGGGTGCGCGCGATCATGGACAGGCTCAAGATGCCGGACGGTGAGGCCATCGAAGCAGGCATCGTCACCCGCAGCATCGAAAGCGCCCAACGCAAGGTCGAGGCTCGCAACTTCGACATGCGCAAGCAATTGCTCGAGTATGACGATGTTTCCAATGACCAGCGCAAGGTCATTTATCAGCAGCGCAACGGCATTCTGGATGCGCAGGATTTGTCGGCGCAGATCGCGTCGCTGCGCGAGGGCAGCTTTGCGGACCTGGTGCGTCAGCATGTGCCTGCCGAATCGGTCGAGGAGCAATGGGATATCGAGGGTCTGCAAAAGACGCTGGCTGACGAATGGCAGATCGACTTGCCGCTGGCGGAGGTGGTGCAGAGCGCCAGCGCGATCACCGATGACGACATCCTGGAGAAGGTGCAAACCGCAGCCAATGACGCTTTCGCTGCCAAGCTGGCGCTGGTGGGTAGCGCGAACTTTGTTCCGTTTGAGCGCATGGTGCTGCTGCAGAGTATCGATACCCACTGGCGCGAGCACCTCAGCGCGCTGGACTACCTGCGCCAGGGTATTCATCTGCGTGGATATGCGCAGAAGCAGCCCAAGCAGGAATACAAGCGCGAGGCCTTCGAACTATTTGGCCAGTTGCTCGACTCGGTCAAGAACGAGGTCACCAAACTGCTGATGACGGTGCGAATCCAGTCTGGTGAGCAGCTCGATCAGGCCGCGCAGGACATCGAAAGCCGCGCGGAGAGCATCATCAACGTGACCTATTCAGCGCCTACCGAGACTGGCGAGGTCGAGACCAGGGTCGATGCCGACAGCATTGCGCGACGCACCGGCGTGGCGGCCGCTGTGGCGGGCGGCGCGGTGCCGCGCGCGGGGCGTAACGAGCCTTGCCCTTGTGGCAGCGGCAAGAAGTACAAGCAATGCCACGGAAAATTGGTTTGAAAGCACAAGATGCCTGTCAATCTTTCTGTACCGCTCGCAACTGATCTCCACCCTGTTCGCGGTATTCGCATCGGTGTGGCCGAGGCCGGTATTCGGAAGGCCAATCGCAAGGATCTGACGGTCCTGTTGTTGGAGGAAGGCTGCAGCGTATCCGCGGTATTCACCCGCAACCGCTTTTGCGCCGCTCCGGTACAGGTTTGCCGCGAGCACCTGGCCAGTGGCCAGTCCATCCGGGCACTGCTGGTCAATACCGGCAACGCGAACGCCGGAACCGGACAGCAGGGGCTGGAACGCGCGCGCGCCAGTGCCTGCGCGTTGGCTGCAAAACTGGATCTGACCGAACAACAGGTGCTGCCGTTTTCCACCGGGGTCATCATGGAACCCCTGCCGCTCGAGCGCATCGAGGCGGGCTTGCCGGCGGCGATTGCCGATGCCCGGGAAGACAACTGGTTCGGCGCAGCGCAGGCCATCATGACGACCGACACCGTGCCCAAGGCATACAGCGTGCGTACTTCGGTCGGCGGAGCCTGGGTAACGGTCACCGGCGTGAGCAAGGGCGCAGGCATGATCCGGCCCAATATGGCCACGATGCTCGGC
>JAYUQC010000089.1:0-12928 GCA_043759735.1 Rhodoferax sp. | reverse complement strand
ACAACGGTACTGGCGTGCCGCCCACCGTCTCGATGAACTTGGCCAGGTTCTGGTCGTAGACACGAACCTTCATGCCCTTGAGATCGGACAGTTGCGTCAGCGGCTTCTTGCAGAACAGGATCTGCGGGCCGAACGGCCACACCCCCAGCAGCTTGACCTGGAACTGCTTCTGCAGACGCTGGTCCAGCGTCTCGCGATAGGCTTCGTACACCTTGCGCGCGGTGGCGTAGTTGGGCGCCGCACCAACCAGGTCCATGCCGAGCAGGGTGGGCTCGTCGCGCGAGTTCTGCGACACGCGCAGCGAGACGATGTCGAACAAGCCGGCCTTCATGATGCGCAGTTGCTCGGTGTCCTTGATGCCCAGCGAGTCGATGGACTTGTAATCGGCATTGATCGGCAAACCGGTTCGTTTGGCGAAATCGTCGAAAAACGGCTTCTCCTTGTTCTTCTGGATCAGACCGGTCGCGGCAGGCTGACCGATCACCTTGTACGTGATGGGATCCTGCGCGTGTACGGCGCCGATGATGCCGGTGGCCAGTGCCAGGACGGCAAGGGCTTTGGTTGGACGGAACATGGCGGTAACTCCTTTTGGTGGTTGGGACGGGAACGGGAAACGGATGCCGGATGGCTCGACTGTCGGTTGCGTCGCCTTCATCGGGCGCCGTCGGAAGTTGGGTTGGCGGGCGTGTTGGCCGCGGTTGCCGGCCCAGCCGGTACGCCTGCGGCCAGCAGCCGTTGCAACGCCGGCGACAAGCCCTGATTGGGCTTGATCGGGGGCGGGGCAAAACTACCGCGGCGGGCGCAACCAGGCTGCAGGGCAAACAAGCTTTCGGCGTGATGCACCGCGCTTGATACACCGTCGACACATGGCACGGGCAGGCGGCCCCGCAGACTGCGCGCCAGACCGGCCAGTGGCGCACCGGCCAGCACGATGACATCGGCGCCGTCGTCGTCGACGCACCGTTCGGCCAGTCGCACCAGTTGTTCGCCCTGGTCGTCCTGGACGTTGCCGATGTCGGCCAGCGGTTCATCGAGGCCGCGAATGCTGGCCAGGCGGCCGCCCAGACCACATTGCGCCACCGTCTCGCCATACCAGGCGCGGATGCGCTGGGAAATCGCCACGATGGAAAAGCGCTGCCCCAGCAGGCAGGCACTGGCCAGCGCCGCATCCGTCAGGCCGATGACTGGACATGGCAGCACCTCGCGCAGACCCAACAAGCCGGGATCGCCGAATGCTGCCACCACCAGCGCGTCGTATTGCCCCTGGTGCGCTGCCGCCAGCTCGGCCGTCGCATAAGCGCCGATCAACGCCTCGAAGCGCGTTTCGATATAGGCCACACCGAATGGTGCCGTCAGCACCTGGATATCCGTACCCGGTGCGGCACTGCGCTCTGCCTCGGCCCGGATCAGGCTCGACACGCTGGTCGAGGTGTTGG
Source organism: Rhodoferax sp. (assembly GCA_043759735.1). Classification (GTDB taxonomy): domain Bacteria; phylum Pseudomonadota; class Gammaproteobacteria; order Burkholderiales; family Burkholderiaceae_C; genus CAISIP01. Next base: position 11,492 of record JAYUQC010000089.1, on the reverse strand, counting down.
GATTGATCAACAGCAATTTCATGCCTGCGCCCCCTGCGCCGGAACACCCTGGCGCGCGGGCAACAGGCTCGGCGGACCACAACGCAGGAAACGGCCGCGACCCTTGCGGGGGCGAAACACGCCATCCCACACCACCTCACCCGACGCGATCGTCACACCGGGCCATGCCTTCAATGCGCGGCCCTCGTACGGCGTGTAATCCACGGCATGGTGCAGGTTCTGGTTGGATACCGTCAGGTCACGTTCGTCCCAGATCACCAGGTCGGCGTCGCTGCCCACGGCGATGGTTCCCTTGCGCGGGTGCAAACCATATGCCTTGGCCGGGTTGGTGGCGGTGAGTTCGACAAAGCGGTTCAGCGTCATGCGTCCGGCCAGCACACCTTCGGAGTACAGCAGCGGCATGCGGGTTTCCAGCCCCGGAATGCCGTTCGGAATATGGCGAAACGCCACCGCCTCGCCGCCGGGCTTCTTGCCTTCGGGCGCGTCATACCGGAACGGCGCGTGGTCGGACGAAAACAGCGTGAACAAGCCGTCGTTCAGGCCATGCCAGATCACCTCCTGGTTCCCCTTGTCGCGCGGCGGCGGACTGCAGACGCAGCGCGCACCGTGGTAGCTGTCGTCCAGCCCCAGGTCGGCGGCGGTCAGGAACAGGTATTGCGGACAGGTCTCCGCGAACACGTTCAAGCCATGCGCGCGCGCCCACCGGATCTGTTCCACTGCTTCGCGGCCCGACACATGCACGATCAGAATCGGCACGTCGACCAATTCGGACAAGGCTATCGCCCTGTGGGTTGCTTCGCGCTCCACCAGCATCGGCCGCGACGCGGCGTGGAAGCGTGGTGCCGTCTGGCCCGCGGCCTCCAGCCGCCGGGTCAGCCACTCTATGCAGTCGGCGTTCTCCGCATGCACCATGGCCATGGCGCCGTGCGCGCGCGCCACCGACAACAGGTCCAGGATCTGGCCGTCGTCGAGCTTGAGGTCGTCGTAGGTCATGTAGATCTTGAACGAGGTGTAACCCTCGCGGATCAGGGCCGGAAGTTCCTCGTTCAGCACCGCGGGCGTCGGGTCGCTGACGATCAGGTGGAAGGCGTAATCGACATGCGCCCGGCCCTCGGCACGCTGGTGGTAGTCGTCAACAGCGGCGCGCAGTGATTGGCCTTTTTCCTGCGCCGCAAATGGTATGACGGTGGTCGTCCCGCCGCAGGCTGCGGAACGTGTGCCGCTGTCGAAATCATCCGCCATACGGATTGGAGGCTGCATCGGCTGGTCCAGGTGGCAATGGGCATCCACGCCGCCCGGCGTCACGACGCGACCGGCCGCGTCAATCTCGCTGCGTCCCGGAGCGAGTTGCACGCCCAGTTGCACGACACGGCCATCGCGGATGCCGATATCGGCGTCGAACGTGTCGCTGGCCGTCGCGACACGGGCCCTGCGAACGACCAGATCGAAGGGCTGCGTGTTCACTGGGATGCCCTCCGTGCTGCGCACTGCGGGGCTGTTCGCCTTGGGGCGGCCCGGCGGCTCACCGGCCAGACCTCGGACGCACCAGATAAGGGCAACACATTTGACAAGGAATGCACCAGGACGGTCAGCATTTCCCTAGGCGAACGTGTGTCGACCCTGCATACATGAGAACGGACAACAGAATCGGATCGGACGATCGGCATAACGGGCTGTATCTTGTTGAATCAGTTGTTGACATTATTTCTGCCAAATAAAATGTTGAAATAAGTGTTTACACCTATGCCAACAATATTTGGTTTACTGTGCATAATCAACGCCCTGCCCTGCTTGCACTTGCCAATCTGGAGAAATGCCCGTGACCCGACCGATCCGACTCGGAGTACTGACCCCTTCCTCCAACACTGCACTCGAGCCGCTGACGAGCGCGCTGGCTGCAGCCATTCCCGACTGCAGCGCACACTTCTCGCGCTTCAAGGTCACCGAGATATCGCTGTCCTCGCAAGGACTGGGCCAGTTCGACGACAGCAAGATCCTGGCCGCCGCCGATTTGCTGGCCGATGCCCGGGTCGACGTCATTGGCTGGAGCGGCACGGCCGCCGGCTGGCTGGGGTTCGACAGCGACCGGCGACTGGTGGACCGGATACAGGAGCGCACCGGTATTCGCGCTACCACCGCTGTTCTGGCCCTCAACGAACTGATGGCGCTACGCGGCATCACACGCCTGGCGCTGGTGACGCCCTACACGGCCGATGTGCAGCAGCGCATCATCGACAACTACCGCAAGGCCGGGGTGGACGTGGTCGAGGAACGCCACCTGGGCATCAGCGTCAACCATGACTTCGCGCTTGTGCCTCCGCACCGTCTGGAGGACCTGATGGACGAAGTGGCGACGTCCCGGCCACAGGCCATCACCACCTTCTGCACAAATCTGCGGGCAGCCCAGCTCGCCTCGCGCGTCGAGTCCCGGCTGGACATCCCCTTGCTCGACACGGTCAGCACCACGGTCTGGGGCATGTTGCGCGCCGTCGGCGCCGATCCCGGCGCCCTACGAAGTTGGGGTCGCATGTTCGACTGGGCCTGACCCGTGGCCACCGAGGCGCTCGATAGAATCCTGCGCATGCGTTCATCCAAGACCAGAACCACCGCGCGATCGCAAGATAAGGCCGCTGCGGCAGACTTCCAACGCCCGACCTCCGGCAAGCCGGCGCCGGCCTTGGCCCGGGGCTCGCGCAAGTCGGTCCCGATGGCTCGCCTGGAACGCGAGAACACCAACGACACGATCTACGAGCGCATCTATGCGGCCATCCTGGAGCACCGATTGCCGCCCGGCACCAAATTGGTGGAAGAGCGACTGGCGGAAATCTTCGATGTCAGCCGGGCGCGTGTGCGTGAGGTGCTCAACCGGATGGCACACGAGCAGATCGTCGACCTGTACCCGCAACGCGGCGCGTTTGTCGCCAAACCCTCGATCGAACAGGCACACGATGTTTTCGAGGCACGGCGCCTGATAGAGCCCGCGGTGCTGCGCCGCCTGATCGACAACCTGACGCCGGAGCGGGTCGCCCGATTGCGCCAGCAACAGGAACTGGAAGTCGATGCCCGCCGGCGCGACGACAAGCGGGCCATCATTCGCCTTTCCGGCGACTTTCACATGCTGCTGGCTGACCTGGCCGGCAATTCGGCGCTGGCGCGCAGCATGCGCGAGCTGTCGTCGCTGACCTGCCTGATCATCTTCCTGTACGACGCGCCGACAGCCACCACATGCCGCGCAGACGAGCATTCGCAGATCATCGATGCCATTGCCCATCGCGACGCGCCGCGCGCGGAAAAGCTCATGCTCGACCACCTGGCCCACATCGAAGGCAGCCTGAAACTGGACGCCTCGTCGGAGGATGTGGATCTGGAATCGATCTTCAAGTTCTGAGCCGCATCTGCCGGAGTCACCGTTGCGCCTGCTGCTGATCAACCCGAATACGTCGACCCATATCACCGACCGGCTGGCGCTGGCGGCGCGCGGCGCGCTCCATCGCAACGACACCCTGACGGCCGTCACCGCCGCCGGAAGCCCGCAGGTGGTGCGCAATGCGCAAGACCTGCAACAGGCCGACATCAATACCCTCACGCTGGCGCAACAACACGTGGCACAGCATGACGCCATCGTGCTGGCAATATCACTCGATCGCGCGGTGGTTGCGCTGCGCGAACAGTATCCCGACATGCCGATTGTCGGCATGACCGAAGCGGCGCTGCTGACCGCGTGTCTGCGCGCCGAGCGCGTCGGCCTGCTGACGCTGGGTGCGGCGGTACTGCCCCTGTACCGGGAGCGGGTGGCGCAAATCGGCATTGGCTCGCGCGTGGTCGCATATGCCGCGCCGGAAGCACCCGTTGCGTTCGCGCCAGACGCCGGTGGCGCGCGTGACGACGTGCTCGACGTGCTAGCGACAGCTTGCGACACGATGCGGCGCGACGGCGCGCAGGTCATCGTGCTGGCGGGAGCTGTCCTGTGCGGTTATGCCAACGCCTTGCAGCACCGCTGCGCCTTGCCCGTGTTCGACGGCGTGGACTGCGCAGTGCGGCAGTTGCGTGTGCTGGTTGTTGCTGGGGTCAGGTCCTGCCTTTTGCCCCCCAAAAGGGGGACAAAAGGCAGGACCTGACCCCAGCAAATGCCTACTCCCAGACGAAGGCCGTGTCGCTGTCGAACGGATGGACCTGCTTCCAGTGACGCGCGATATCGATGCGCCGCGTGACCCAGACCCGGTCGTGTTGCTCGACATGGTCCAGAAACTGCTGCAATGCGCGAAACCGCCCAGGCCGGCCCAGCAGCCGGCTGTGCATGCCCACACTCATGACGCCGGGCCGTTCGTCACCTTCGGCGTAAAGCACATCAAAGGCGTCGCGCAGATACTGGAAGAAATCGGCGCCTTGGGAGAAACCTTGCGGCGACGCAAAACGCATATCGTTGGTATCCAGCGTGTACGGCACGACCAGATGCGGTGCCAGTTGTCCATTGGACTTGCGCACCTGGAGCCAGAAAGGCAGATCGTCGCCGTAATAGTCGCTGTCGTATTCGAAGCCTCCGTGGTCCGCCACCAGCCGGCGCGTGTTCGGGCTGTCGCGACCGGTATACCAGCCCAGCGGGCGTGCACCGGTAAGTCGCTCGATGGCTGCCATGGCGCGCGCCATGTGTTCGCGTTCGGTGTTCTCGTCCTGGTCCTGATAACCGATCCAGCGCCATCCGTGGCAGGCCATTTCGTGTCCGAGCTCGCAGCAGGCCGCTGCGACGTCCGGACACCGCTCGAGCGCCATGCCGACGCCAAACATCGTCAGTGGCAGGCCGCGGCGCTCGAATTCGCGCAGGATGCGCCAGACGCCGACGCGCGAACCGTACTCGTAGACGCTTTCCATGCTCAGGTAACGGGCCGGCACGGCCGGCGGATTGAACATCTCGGAGTTGATCTGCTCGCTGGCGGCGTCCCCATGCAAGACACTGCGCTCTGCGCCTTCCTCGATGTTCAGGACGAACTGCAGCGCCACGCGCGCCCGGCCAGGCCACCCGGCATGCGGCGCGTGGCGCCCGTGTCCGATCAAGTCGCGGCGGTATCGGGAAGATGATGGGTTCATTCAAAGGCACTCCATGTTGCACCGCGAAGGCGGCTTGTCCCCGGACGACGACAGGCTCCGCAGCGACGCGTTTCCGGCAGCGGCGCTGGGGCCTGCTCCATTAAAGACTGGCACTCAACCGACGTACACGCAACCACCATACGTTTCGCAAGGGGAAAAGATCGGCCTAGTCAGACACCCAGCCATATACGGATTGCAGTACAGCCTGTAGACGTGCACCGTCGAAGCGGCGGCTTTCCTGGTGCGCGAGCAGCCTTACGAACTGCCGATCGGCCTGTGGTTGCAGATCGGCTTCCGGTTTGCCGCCGACCCGGAAATCCTCCATCACGCAGCGCCCGGCAATATAGCTGGCCCGGCAGTCGGTGCCGCGACCGGCCAGCAACAGGTTCTTGAGCGGGTCGAAGATCGGCCCGAGGTGCGGTGCGCGCAGGTCGAACACGACGATGTCGGCCTGGGCGCCCGCTTCCAGCCGGCCCAGGTCATCGCGCCCGAGCGCGCGGGCGCCACCCAGCGTGGCGGCGTTGTAGATGTCGGCCACCGAGGTCTGGCTCGCATCGCCTTCCATGACGCGTGCCATGTACAGACCCAGCTGCATGTTGTGCAGCAAGTCAGGCGGCCAGGTGTCGGTGCCCAGGCCGATGTTGATACCGCCGGCGCGGTAGCGGCCGAATGAATCCAGCGCCTCGCCGTTGCGCGCAAACACGGCTGGGCAATGGGCAATGCTGGCGCCGCTGGCTGTCAAGCGCCGCCAGTCCGCGTCGCCGGACACGCACACCTGGGGATGTCCGCTCAGGTAGATCCCATGCGGCAGGATGGCGCGCGGCGTGAGCAGGCCCAGTGCCTCCAGCCAGCCCAGCGGCGTGTGCCCACGCAAATTCCAGACCGTCTCGAACTCGTAGGCGGACTGGCAGCAATGCAGACGAACCGGCGCCGCCAGCTCCCGGCTCGCGGCGGCCGTGCGCGACAACACATCCGGTGTGCAGGTCTCGATGCGATCGGGCGCGAACATGCCGCGCACCCGTCCACTGTGCGATCCATCAATATCGCCGATGTAGCGCAGCGCGCGCTCGAAACCCTGCAGGCCGCGCGGTTCGTCCCAGTGCTGTGCCAGCGTGCGGTCGGCGCGCACATAGGTGATGCCGCTCATGTAGCACGGGCCCAGGTAGACGCGCAAGCCGAGTTCACCCGCAACCGCGGCGACACCGTCGAATTCTTCACGGGTTTCCGCCCAGGCCCGGTAATACATGGATGTGATCGGCAGCGCCGTGGTGATGCCGTTGCGGATCAGATGCGTGAATGCATAGCGGTACTTGAATATTTCCTCGTCCGGCGCATAGGCCTCGGTCGGGCCGCAGCGCAGGTAGTCCTCGGACCAGAGCCGGCCGTTCTCGCGCTTGTCGCCGTTGTCCAGCGTGAGCACGCCCGAATCGATATCGCCCAGCGCATCGAGGTCGATCAGGCCGGGTCCAATGAGCGCATGGCCGTAGTCCACGGTGCGGTCAGCATGGCCCTGGAAACCACGTCCGACGAACTCGATGCGATCGCCGGAGAAAACCACCTCGCCATTGTGCCAGTACACATGCGAGCGGCCATCAAATCCGATGACGCAGGAGGCTTTCAGCAACGTGCGCATGATCGACGACCTGGCTCAGGCGCGCAAGAAAACACCGTCCCGCGCGACCACCCGACCCCGGCTGATGACGGTACGGTTCGGGCTGCGGTTGACAACCGCCTCGGCCACGTTCTCGGCCGGCAGGATCAGCAAGTTGGCAGGGCAACCGATGTCCAGCCCGTACCGGGCTATGCCCAGTGCACGCGCGCCACCCTGGCTGACAACGTCGAAAGCTGCCTCCAGGTCTTCGTCCTTGCTCCAGCCAAAACGCAGCGCCAGCAACATCGCGCGCTCGAGCATGTCGCCATTGCCCATCGGGCTCCAGGTATCGCGGATACCGTCCGATCCCGAACAGACATTGACGCCCCGCCCGCGCAGCATCGCCACCGGCGGCACGGTCACCTGCGGCGGTGCGCAGGTCATGATCGAGATCCGCAGCGCCCCCAGCCGGTCGGCCAGTGGCAGCAGGTCGGCCGACGGGAAGGCTCCCAGCGCATAGGCGTGGCTGATCATGACCCGGCCCTGCAGGCCATGGGCCTCGGTCATGTCGGCGATACGCTCGATCTCCCAGCGCCCGAGTTCGCCCAGGTCGTGCAGGTGCAGGTCAATGCCACGGTCGAACTTCAACGCCAGGCCGAACACGGTCTCCAGGTGCCGGATCGGATCGTTGTCGATGCCGGCCGGGTCGATGCCGCCCACGACATCAAGACCGAGCTCGAGCGATTGCTCCATCAACTGCACCGTGCCCGGCGCGGTCAGCATGCCACCCTGGGGAAAACTGACCAGTTGCAGATCGATCAGGTGGCCGTATTGCTCGCGCAGCGCCAGCATCGCCTCAACGTGTCGCAGACCCCACACCGTCTGCGCATCCACATGGCTGCGGAAATACAGCGAGCCCTGTGCAATGCAGTGCTCGATCAACGGTCCGGCGCGTTCGGCAATGGGCACCTGGAAGTCCATCAACACGCCCTGTTCATTGGTGATGCGGTGGTTACGCGTGGGCCCGGCACTGTTCGGCCGCCACGGCGTATTCCACAGGGTCTTGTCGACATGCACATGGCTTTCGACCAACGCCGGCAGCAGCAACTGTCCCGCGCCATCGTACAAGGTCGCCAGCGCGGTGCTGGCGCTACCCTGGGGCAGTCGCGCGGCAATGGCTGCGTGTTCGTCGAGCACGATATCCTGTGCCGGCCCGCCCATCGGGCGCACATTGCGGATGACCTGGGAATGGGTCATGTCAACTCTCCTGGTTTGGCGTCTCGGGCAAATCCCGGCGCGTCATTGGATTTCGTCGATCGGGTTCGACTCGACGCCAACCTTCTCCGGTTCCATTGCGAACCGATCACGGGTGCGGACGTAGTAGCTGGCGCCGAACCGTGCCACCGGAAAATAGTTCTGCAGCTTCACCCGGTAGCGCTCGATATCGATCAGGTCCTCGCGCGCATGCAGCCACAAAACCTCGCCGATGAAGATATGCCGGCTGACGGTCTCGAGCTTTTCGGACAAACGGCATTCGAAGGCTACCGGGGCTTCGGCAATGCGGGGCGGCCGCACCGCGCGCGAGGGAGCGGTGGTGAGCCCGACCAGGTCGAGTTCGCTCTGGTCCGCGGGCACGGTTTCACCACAGCGGTGCATCTGCTCCGCCATGGCCTCGTCGGCTATATGCACCACGAACTGACCGCTGGCAAGGATGTTGGCCGAGGTGTGCTTGAGATGGTCGTCCTGCAGCTTGTTGACGCTGATCATCAGGATGGGCGGATCCTCGCCCATCATGTTGAACATGCTGAAAGGCGCGGCGTTCACCACCCCATCAGCGTTTTGCGTCGTCACCAGCGCGATCGGCCGCGGCACGATCAGGCTGGCCATCAGCTTGTAGCGCTGGTAAGCGGTGATGGTGGAAAAATCAATCTGCATCAGGTGTGCCCTGGCGCCCTTCGGCATCGACCGGGCTCATGGTGCCGACCGCTGGCAGATGTAGCGCACTTGCCACCGGCACCCGATTACGTCGCGCAGCGCATCGCCGGTGTTCTGGCCGCGCAGCCCGGTGCGTGCGTGGCGTTGGACCCATGGACAGCGCCTGCGTGTCCAGGGCAATGGGACAACCATCGATGTGGGACGCCACATCAGTAGTGCGCGGCGCGCCACAAGGTGTCGGGCGACGCCAGCAGGTGCTGCAACCCGGTGCGTTCGAGCATGCGGTCGGTGGCGCGTTGCGCCTGCTCCATCACGTCGGCCTCGTCGACGGTATGCACCCGGCCGTCCTCCATCAGCACCTTGCCGTTGACGATGGTGGTGCACACATCGGCCCCGTTCGCGAAGCAGGTCACACGGTAGACCGGCATATTGAGCGGCACCATGTGCGGCTTGAACAGGTCAACCAGGATGATGTCGGCCTTCTTGCCGGCTTCCAATGATCCGATCTCGTGCTCCATGCCCAGCGTGCGTGCGGCATCGATGGTCACCATCTCCAGCACCTTGCCATGCGGCAGCACACCGGCATCGCGGAAATGGCGCCGGTGGTAGTGCATGGCCTGGAACATATGGCGAAACATGTCGTAGCTGCGATCGGGTGCGATGCCGTCCGAGCCCAGTGCCACGGTGACGCCGGCATCGAGCAGCTCGGGCACGGGGCAGCGCCCGCGGATCGACATGATGGCGCTGGGGTTGTGCACGATGCGCGTTCCGGTAGCCACGCAGGCGGCAATGTCCCCAGGCGTCAGGTCGATCGAATGCGACATGAACGATGTTTCGCCGAGCAGGCCGAGTTGCTCGTGCGCGTATTGCAAGGTGCCGGCGCGATGGCCGTCCTGCGTGAATGTCAGGCCATGCCGGCGCGCCAGCTCCATATACTGCGCGGCCTGCTGGTGGAACAGGTTGGCATATTGCAGTTGTTCGGGCGTGTGTTCGGGGTGGTAGACCGGCAGGGTCACACAGATGTTGACCCGGCCGTCGGCGCGGCCATGCTGGGTGCGGATGATCTCCGTGCAGGTCTCGGCCATCTGCTCGAAGCTGACTTCCCGGTCCACCCGCTGCGCGCCGTCCCAGCGGGCATAGACCATCGGCGCAGGTGGCCGCGACGGACCGACTGCCAGCACGGATCGGGTGCCGGCCTGCACAATCGCATCGCAGTGGCGCGCCGCGTAGCGCGGGTCGTCGACCCGCATGATGGTGTCGCCACCGCCGAACAGGCATACGCCGGTAGTGGTGCCGCAGCGCAGGCGCTCCAACGCCGCGAGCCTGGCCTCGGCATGCCAGAAGTCCTCGTCCGAACCGGTGGTGTAGATGGTCTCGCAGGCATTCGACCAGGCCTGCGCATCGCCGCCGCCCATGGTCTTGAGCAGGCCGTGGCCTGCGTGCGCATGGCTGTCGATCAGGCCCGGCAGCACCGCCTTGCGGTAGGCATCGATCGACTTGACGGCGGTATACCGCGCCTGAAGTTCCGCGGTGCTGCCGACCGCCAAAATGCGGTCCGCGTGCACCGCTACGGCGCCATCCTCGATGACGCGGCGCGCACCATCCACCGTGATGACGGTGCCGCGGATGATCAGCAGGTCGATGGTTTCGGGGCGCACGGTATCAGACATAGGCAGCAGCAGGAGAATGATGGAACAGCACCGGAATGCGGCGCTCCTGCACCGCATGGCAGGCGATCTGCGCGCCATCCTCCTGCGCCAGCAGCTGCGGGTTCTCGCTGCGGCAGCGGTCGTTGGCATGCGGGCAGCGCGGGTGGAAGGTGCAGCCCGATGGCGGATTGAGCGGACTCGGAATCTCGCCGGTGATCGGCGACTTGTCGCGCCCGCGCGCGTCGAGCTGGGGCAAGGCAGCCAGCAGCAACTGGGTGTACGGGTGCTTGGGAGCCTCAAACAATGTCCGCGTCGGCGCGACCTCGACCAGGCGTCCGAGGTACATCACACCGACGTCATGCGATACAAAGTTGATGACCGCCAGGTTGTGACTGATGAACAGGCAGGTCAGACCAAGCTGTTGTTGGAGCTGGCGCAGCAGGTTCAGGATCTGCGCCTGTACCGAGACATCCAGCGCCGAGGTGGGCTCGTCGCAGACCAGGAAACTTGGATTACCGGCCAGTGCCCGCGCAATCGACACGCGCTGGCGCTGGCCGCCCGAGAACTCGTGCGGGAACTTCAGCGCATCGGCCGGCGCCAGGCCGACCTGGCGCAACAACTCGTGCACCCGCGGCATGACCTGTGGCTCGGGCAGCAGCTTCTGGAACCGTATCGGCTCGGCGATCGCGGTGCCGACGCGGTAGCGCGGGTTCAGCGAGGCATAGGGATCCTGGAAGATCATCTGCACCCGGTGACGCTTGTGCGCCGCATCGGCAAAGCGCGTGCTCCCGGAGGTGGGCTTGTCCAGTCCGGCGACCAGGCGTGCCAGTGTCGATTTGCCGCAGCCCGATTCCCCGACCAGGCTGAAGGTTTCGCCGCGCCGGATCGAGAAACCCACGCCGTCCACCGCCTTGATCACCGGCTGCGGGCCACCCAGCGCGCCGCGGAACAGGCCGGAGCCGACCGGGAAATGGCGGGTGAGGCCCTGCACTTCCAGGCTCACCACCGTGCCGGCCTGCGCCGCGTCGCGCGATCCGGTGCCGGTTGGATTCGCAGCCGCAATGGCGCTCGGCGCGGGCCGAAGCCCGGTTGCAGCATGTTCCTGCACCATCGCGTTCATAAGGCATGCTCCATGCTGCGCATTGCGCAATTCGCCCTTGGGAACGGCCCGGCGGCGCTCATCAGGCATGCTCCATGCTGCGCATTGCGCAATTCGCCCTTGGGAACGGCCC
>JAYUQC010000088.1:0-12938 GCA_043759735.1 Rhodoferax sp. | reverse complement strand
AGGGTGCTGCCCGGCTCGTACAGCACCTGGCCCAACGGCATCTCGACCGGTTCGAGTTGCGTCAGCCAGCGTTGCCACTCGGCGGCGGGCAGTGCCGCAAGCAACTGGTTCATTCCCGGGTTATTGGCAACGGCCATCAGGAACGTACCGGGCAGATCCGGGTTGCAGGACGAGCGTCAGCTACCTGCATCCGCGCCGCCCATCGCGCTTGGCCCACCTGCGGCCTGCGCCGCGCTGCCGCCCAGAGGAAGCGTGACGACGAATTGGCTGCCGCGCCCGCTGCCCGCACTGTGCGCGACAACGCTGCCGCCATGCGCGTGGACCAATGTGCGCACCACCGTGAGCCCGATGCCCGGGCCCATGCCGTCCAGGCCGATGGCCTGGGTGTCCTGCACGAAGGGCTCGAAGACGTTGGGCAGGGCCTGCGCGGTGATCCCGATGCCGTTGTCCGACACCGTCATGACCAGGCCATCGCCCTGCACCACCACGACCAGCGAAATCTCGCCACCCTCGGGGGTGTACCGGGTCGCGTTGTCAAGCAGGTTGCCGACAATCTGCGCCAGGCGGGCCGCGTCGCCGCACATTTCGAGCGCACCCGCGGGCAGGCGGGCTTCAAAATGCTGATGGCGCGCGCGCAGCACCGGTCGCCAGGCGTCAACCGCCTCGTCGATGAGGCCCGCCATGTCGACCTTGCCGCGCTCGAGTTCCAGCGTACCGGCGCCCCCGCGCGACACGTCGAGCAGGTCGCCCATCAGGCTCGAAATCTGCGCCACCTGCCGCTCGACAATGGCTTGCACCCGGGGTAGCAATGGCTCGTCGGTGCGGGCCCGGCCCAGCATGGCCGTGGCGATGCGGATCGGTGCTGACGGGTTGCGCAGCTCGTGCGCCACCACGGCCATGAACTCGGCCTGTCGCTGCTGTGCCTGCTCGGCGGCGGCCTGCAGCTCCTGCGCGCCGAGCGCGGCCAGTACCAGTTGCCCGTTCGCCTCCCGCAACTGGGCGTTCTGGCGCTCGTGCTCGGCCACTGCCAGCGCGTGGCGAGTCACGGGTTGGCGGGCCGGTGTGCGGGGCGGCTCCAGGCCGGGCTGACCGGCGGGCGTCTGGCCGTGGAAGGCGACACTGCCGGGCCCGAGCCGCTTCGCGCAATACATGGCGGCGTCCGCCCGCTCGATCAGCGTGTCGGGATCTTCGCCATCGTCGGGGTAGATGGCGATGCCGATGCTTGCGCTCAGGGGCGGCACATATTCGCCGGCAATGCCGGGTGCACCGATGGCCGCGATCACCTTGGCGGCGATCAGGCCGGCGTCGGACGGTTGCGACACCTCGGTGAGCAGGATCAGGAACTCGTCCCCGCCGTGGCGGCTGACGGTGTCCACTGCACGCACCGACTCCGACAGGCAGGAAGCAACCCGCCTGAGCACCTGGTCACCGACCGCGTGGCCGAGCGTGTCGTTGATCTGCTTGAAACCGTCGAGGTCCAGAAATAGCAGCGCCAGCCGGGCACGATGGCGCCTTGCTGTCGCGATGGCGTGCATGAACCGGTCCAACAGCAGCAGCCGATTGGGCAATTGCGTCAGCGCATCGAGTTCCGCCACCCGGGACAGGTCGCTCAGCGACTGCGCGGCGCTATCGGCGTCGGTCTGCGCGCTCAGTGCGGTGACGACCAGATGCTCGTTGGCCTCCAGAAGCTGCGCTGCGTGGCTGTTGTCCAGACGATTTTCTGCCCGAACCACCTCCTGCAGCAACCGAACCAACACCGAACGCATGGAGTCGACCCGCCCCTGCAACCGGGCAAGCTCGCGCTCGCTGTTGGCCGCCTCGGCTTCGCGCTGGTCAGGGGTTTGGTTCACGGCAACAGATCCGGTCCGGGCAACTCACGCATCAACGGCATCGGTGGCGTGGCCGAGCAGGCTGTCAGCCGGCTTTCTCGTCGGCCTGCCGCCCAGCAGCCCTTCCTGGTCGGGCAGCATCTCGCCCATGCGGATGCCGTCGCCGTCAATGCTGTACTCGCGCAATTCGTTCGAATGGGCGCTCGCGCGCACCTTGACCACCGCCATCACGCGCAGCAACTGGCTATCGACCTCGATGTAGCGCTGCACGATGATCGCATCGGTCAGGAACGCGGCGCCGTAGGGGCTGAAGCGCAGGTCGGTATAACGGTCCTCCAGCTCGGAGGTCATCAGCACGGTGACGCCTTCACCCGACAGGATGGTGACCAGGCGCAGCAGCGATTCGCGGAAGTCCTCGCGGAACGTCGGTGCCAGGGCGAGTTCGAAACCGGTCAGCGAATCGATGACGACACGCGTCGCATTGAGCCGGCGGACCTCGCCCATGATCAGTTGCACGACCTCGTCGATCGAGAGGTCCGATGCCCGGCTGTCCACCAGGCCCACCTGGCCGCTGTGGATCAGGTCGATCAGCCCGCGGTTGCGCGATCGGTTGGGGTGCTGCTCGAAGGCTGCCATCACGCCGGTCTCGCCGCCACGCGCGCCCTCGGCCAGGAACGCAGCGGCCAGGATGCTCTTGCCCGAGCCCGAGGGACCGGCCACGAGCACCGAGTACCCGCGCGGCAAGCCGCCACACAGCATCTCGTCCAGGCCCGGCACGCCCATCCGCAAGCGGGACGCCTGCAGTGCCGGGGTCGCCTCGGCGTGCGCCGGAACGCCAACGCGCGCGGGCGCGAAAACCTTGATGCCGGCGGTACCGATGCGAAAGGTGTGCAGCCCCGGCAGTGTCGCCTGGCCGCGCATTTTCATGATCTCGATCTTGCGCACCATGGAATTGCGCATCACGCTCTGGCGCAGCCAGATCAGGCCGTCGGCCACGGTGAACACCGGGTTGGCATCGTTCTCGGTGAAATACTCTCCGAGCAGAAAGGTCGTGGCCTGCCAGCTCGTCATCAACATGCCCAGTTGCTGCACGAACTGCTGCAGGTTGCGGTGCGGGTTGCCGTCGATCTCGCTCGCGAACACCACAGAGCGGAACGAGTCGACGAACACGAAGCCCGGACTTTGCGCCGAAACCTCGTCGACGATGCGGCGCAGCACCCGGTCGAGGTCGCCCGCCATGGCGTCATCGGACAGGTTGATGAAACGCACGCTGCGGTTGATCGATTCGCTGTCGAAGAAATCGAACTGCTGCTGGTAACGCAGCATCTTCAGTGGCGGCTCGCCCAGCACCGTGAAATAGATCGCCGGGCGCTCCGGCGTTGCCAGCGCGAACATCATCTGGTGCGCCAGCGTGGTCTTGCCGCAGCCCGGCGGCCCGGCGATGAGGTTGAACGAATACTCCGGCAGGCCGCCGCCGAGCACGTCGTCCAGGCCCGGCACGCCGGTGGCCAGGCGGTTGATGGAGACTTTGGCGGTCATGGCGATGTGTCCTGTGCGGGTGGGCCGCTGAATGGGTTTGCCCAGGCCGAACGAAGCAATCGCTCGGTCAGCGAGGGCCCGACCAGACTGACCAGCAGGTCGTGGAATAACTGGAGAAAAGCGCTGCCTGCGGCAGCGGCCTCGGCACCGCTTCGTCGCGCGAGCACGGATTTGAGCACCTTGGGGTCCAACTCCGACGCGATGCCATCAAGACCGCCCGCCACCCAGGGGTGGACCGCGCAGGTGAGCCGGACAGTCCGCTTGTAGAGCGCAACGACGCCATGGGACCCGATGATGGGCGTCAGGGCATCATCGATCTGCTCCCATATGGCGCCGATCGCGTCGGCGACCTGCGCGGCGTTCGCGTAAAGCCCGACCCGGCGCGCAAGGGGATCGGCAATCGGGCGGCTCTCCTCGTCTTCTAAGGGCATGTGCGAATGATCGCCTGGTTGGGGATGCGTTCAGTGTAATCGACTTGAAGCGGCGTTTGAAGCCGTCCGCCCGAGGGCCGTACGCCACCGGCTTTCAACCTTCGGCCGGGCTTGCCGACAACTGCACGGCCAGCTCCGAGAGCGAGGCACCCACCTCCTGCTCCAGCTTGAGCGATAGCACGGCGTCGGCCCGGGTACGGCCCTGGTTGACGAGCGCCACCGGCTTGCCGGCGGCGATTGCATCCTCGACGAACCGATAACCCGAATACACCATCAGCGAGGACCCCGCCACCAGCAAGGCATCGGAATGCGCCAACGCGGCACGCACCACCGCCACCCGGTCGCGCGGCACGTTCTCGCCAAAGAACACGACATCGGGCTTGAGCATGCCGCAGCAGGCCGGACACGGCGGCACGTCGAACTGCGAGAAATCCGGCGCCTCGAGGTCGGCGTCTCCGTCGGGGGCAGCCAGCGCGGGCAGGTCGGCCCAGCCCGGATTGCGGCGCAACAGTGTGTGCTGCATTTCGCGGCGCGGCGAACGCTGACCACAGCCCAGGCAACAGACGGTGTCGATGCGCCCATGCAGGTCGATGACCCGGCCACTACCCGCGGCGGCATGCAAACCATCCACGTTCTGCGTGACGAGCAGGCTCACATGGCCAGCGGTCTCCAATTGCACCAGCGCATGGTGGGCCGCAGCCGGTCTGGCGTTGGCCATGGTGCGCCAGCCGACCATGCTGCGGGCCCAGTAGCGCTTGCGTGCCAATGCGTCTGCGACAAAAAGCTGGTAGCGCATCGGCGCGCTGCGTTTCCAGGCGCCAGCCGTGTCGCGGTAGTCGGGAATGCCCGACCCGGTGCTGCAACCGGCACCGGTCAGCACCAGCAGGCGCGGATGGCGCCGCACGAAGTCCAGCAAAGGCGCAACGGCTGCGGAGGTCACCGGAATGCCCTGCGTGCTGCGCAGCGCTGGATTGGCCTTGCAAGTGGCCGATACGGCCGCGGTAGGTTAACCCGGCCCGAACCGCGCTGCACGACGACGATGTTGCAAGGGTTTGCGGTAGGCGGCATGGATGGATGAAAAGTGCAAGACGGGCGACGGTGCACAGCGCAACAGCGCAACCGCAAGCGGGTCCGACTGCGCGGGGTGGGTCGCCAGAGCATACCGCCAACCTCCAGCCGTCGTTGCGGCATGGTCATGGTCAACCATCGCGCGCGCCTTGCGTACACTGCGGCCATGTTCGCCGCGCTGCGCCCCTACCTCGACGACACCACGGCACTGCTGCGCCGGGCAATGGCCGCCGCGCGCAGCCATCCGTGGCGCGCGCTGCTGCTGTTGCCGGCGCTGGTGCTGCTGTATGTGCTGGCGCTGATTCCGTTCACCCCCGGCATCGGCGACCTGCGCAAGGCCAAGGTCGGCCTGCCCTCGGTGTTGCTGGCCACCGATGGATCGGTACTGGCTGAATACAAGCACATCAACCGCGAATGGGTCAGCCTGGACAAGGTTGCCGCCAACGTGGTGAACGCGCTGATCGCCACCGAGGATCACCGCTTCTTCCAGCACCACGGCATCGACTTTCGCCGCACGGCCGGTGCCCTGCTGAGTACCCTGCAGGGCGAACTGCAGGGTGGCTCCACCATCACCCAGCAACTGGCGCGCAACCTGTACCCGGACGAGATCGGGCGCTCTGCCAGCATCACGCGCAAGGTCAAGGAGGCGATCACCGCGGTAAAGATCGAGGCGCTGTACTCCAAGCAGGAAATCCTGGAGACCTATCTCAATACAGTGCCATTCCTGTACAACGCCTTTGGCATCGAAATGGCGGCACGCACCTATTTCGACAAGTCGGCGAAGGATCTCGACATGCTCGAGAGCGCAACGCTGGTCGGCATGCTCAAGGGAACCAGCTACTACAACCCGGTGCAGAACCCGGAGCGTGCGCGGCAACGCCGCAACCTGGTGCTGGCGCAGATGGCCAAGGATGGCACGCTCGACGTGGCGCGGCTGGACGATCTGAGCCGTCGCCCGCTCAAACTGGACTTCGAGCGCCAGAGCGTTGCGTTGGGGCCGGCGCCACATGTCGCGCAGCAGTTGCGCAAGTGGCTGGTCGACTGGGCTGACGACAACGGATACGCGATCCATGCCGATGGCCTGCGCGTCGTGACCACGCTCGACGCGGGTATGCAACAAGCCGCGAACCAGGCCATGACGCGGCAACTGACCTATCTGCAGCGACTGGCCGACGGGCGCGTGCGAGCCGGCCAGGAAAGCCCGCCCCTGCAGGCCGGGTTCCTGGCGCTGGATCCGCGCAATGGCGCGGTGCGCGCCTGGGTCGGCAGTCGCGACTTTGCCAGCGAGCAATTCGACCATGTGATCCAGGCGCGCAGGCAGCCCGGCTCCACCTTCAAGCCCTTCGTCTACGGCGCGGCGTTCATGCAGGGCTTTCGCCCCGACGACACGCTGGTAGACGAGGCGGTGGAGATCCGACCCGAGGGCGGCGGCGCGGTGTGGACCCCGAAGGACGAGACGCCACCCAGCGGGGTGCCGATGACCCTGCGCGACGGCTTGTCCTACTCCAAGAACACGATCACCGCGCAACTGGTGCAAAAGGTCGGCCCCAAAAAGGTGGGCCAGCTGGCGCAGGCCCTGGGCGTGCGCCAGAGCAAACTCGACCTGGTGCCCTCCCTTGCCCTGGGCACCAGTCCGGTGACGCTGATCGAGATGGTCACCGCCTATGGCAGCATCGCCAATGGCGGCAACTACATCGCGCCGGTGCTGGTGCAGCGCGTCGAAGACCGGCATGGCAAGCTGCTGCAACAATTCGCACCGCTCGCAGCGCCGGAGCGCGCCATGCCCTACAAGGACGCGCTGACCCTGATCAACGCGATGCGTGGCACCATCGACTACGGCACCGGCGGCGCGATCCGCAGCCGCTACGGCATCCGCGCCGACGTGGCTGGCAAGACCGGCACGACGCAGGAGAACACCGACGGCTGGTTCGTCATGGCCAGCCCGCAACTGGTGGCTGGCGCGCGGGTCGGGTTCAACGACAACAGTGTGACCATGGGCTCCTGGGGCCAGGGCGCCCGCAGCGCGCTGCCCATCGTGGGCGAGGTGTTCCAGCAGGCGCTGCGCAACAAATGGATCGACGCACGGGTGGAGTTCGACATACCGCGGCCGCGCCCGCGGCCGCCCGCCGCGCCGCCGGAGCCGGCACAACGCGAGAATCCCCTGGTGGATATCGTCCAGGAGGTGCTCGACGAGATCTGGAAACAACTGCGCTGATCCCGGGTTGGCCGCGGTGCCAGCGCGGCCAATGGGTCCAACCGCCGTAGGGTTTCTTGCCCCAAAAGGACGACTCGTGCCAGGCCAAACCGTCGCAGTTCGTCAATAGGCCGATCGACCCACCCGCATCCATTCACCTCTGTCATAAAGGTGCATCATCATGTGCTTGCGGGCAAACCCCTATGCAATGGGCGACCCCGCCCATCGATGATGAATTGCGCCTCGCGAGGCCGAAAGCCATGCTCCTGCCCACGCCGTTCAACCCACCTCACTTTCACCAATAGCATGATCAAGACCACATTGGCCCTGAAAACTTGGGAGCGGCCCGGCGTTTTCTTGTCGGCCTGCCGACGCCGTGGCGTCCGTTTCACCCATCCCTTCCCTTTGACCCCATTTGCAGGAGTTGTCACCATGTTCACACCAAACCATTTCCGTCTTGGCGCTCTGGCCGCCGCGCTGCTGCTTGCGGCCGCGCATGGCGCGCATGCCCAACTGATTGGCACATTGCAAGGCAGCGCGCATCTGTCATCGTTTGCCAATTCGCGCGTCAACAACATTGCGGGATTCGTGACGGCGGTTGAAAACAACGGCTTCTGGATGCAGGACCTTGGCGACGGCAAAGCGCTGACCTCCGATGCGATCTACGTATTTCGCGGCAGCAGCCTGAGCAAACCGCTGATAGGCGATGCGGTGCTGGTCACGGGTCAACTGCAGGAGTTTCGTCCCGGCGGCGGCGGCGGCTTGAACAACCTGACAACGACTCAGATCAATGCCGGCAGCGCGTTTTCGGCTTTTGCCACCTGGTCGGCCACCTCGTCCGGCAATGCCCTGCCTGCTGCAACCGTGATCGGCGCGGGATTCCTGCCGCCCAGCACCATCGCACCCAATGTCGGCAATGTAGAGACCGCGCCGGGCTACCTGTTGAATCCGGCGCAATATGCGATCGATTTTTATGAGTCCCTGGAGGGAATGCGCGTGAGCATTCCCTCTGCCGTGTCGGTCGGACCGCGCAATTCGTTCGGGGAAATACCCGTGATAGCCAGTGCCCAAGTCGGTGCCGCGGGCATCATCACGGCTCCCCGTGGCGGCGTCGTGGTTGGACCGGGCCAGTTCAATGGCCAGCGCTTCCAGCTCGACGACCGATTGATGACAACGCCTACGGTGCACAGCGGCGCGCAACTGCAGGGCATTGTGGGCGTGCTGGACTACAGCTTCGGCAATTTCAAGCTCAACCTGACGCAGGCGGTAAACGTCAGCTCGAATACGTTGACACGCGAAGCGGTGGCCATCCCCGCCGGTCGCATCGGCGTGGCCAGCTACAACGTCGAAAACCTGGGTGGCAACGCCACCGATGCCCGGATCGTGGCCATCGCAGCACAAATCAAGGATTCCCTTGGTGCGCCCCATCTCATATCGCTGCAAGAGGTACAGGACAACAACGGCGCCACCAACAACGGCACCGTCGCCTCCGACATCACGCTGGGGCGCCTGGCCACCGAACTCAACGCGCAGACAGGACGCAACTACCAGTTCGTCACGGTCAACCCGGTCGATGGCGCTGACGGTGGCCAACCCGGCGGCAACATTCGACAGGCGTTTCTGTATGAGACCGCGCGGGTCAGTTTCTCGGGCGCAGTCGGCGGCGCACTGGATGCAATAAGCGCCACTGCCGGGCCTGGCGGACAAGTCCAGCTGAACCTGGGCGCTGGCCGCATCGACCCGACCAATGCTGCCTTCGCCAACAGCCGCAAGCCATTGGTGGTGGAATTCACCGTCGATGGCCAGCAGATCATCGTCGTGAGCAACCATTTCAACAGCAAGGGCGGCGACCAGCCGCTGTTCGGCAAAACCCAGGCGCCCATACTGTCGAGCGCAACCCAGCGTCTGGCGCAGGCGCAGGCGGTCGGCAGTTTCGTCGCCGGTGTGCTGGGCATCAACCCGAACGCGAATGTGATCGTCGCCGGTGACCTGAACGACTTCCAGTTCGCCGATACCCTGGCACCGCTGTATGCGGCAGGCCTGATCAACCTGACCAACACGTTGCCCGAGGGCGAGCGCCATACCTACAACTTCGAAGGCAACCTGCAGGCGCTGGACCACATGTTCGTGTCACCCAACCTGGTTGCGAACGGGGCGCTGGTGTACGACGTGGTACATGCCAATTCAGAGTTCAGCGACCAGTTGTCAGACCATGACCCCACCCTGCTGACGTTTGCATTGGCGCCGGTTCCGGAGCCTGAAACCTACGCGATGTTGCTGGCCGGGCTGGGTGTCATGGGCGCGTTCGTGCGGCGCAGGCGCCAGCGGCAGGCTTGAACGTACACACCGGCCGGAGCAATCGGGCGCCGAGTCCAAGACCGTCTGGGCGGTCGCGCTCGGCAATGTCCGCGGCTGGCAACCTCAGGTCGGTGCCGGCACCTTGCCCGCATTCAGCATGTTCTGCGCCGCCGCAGCTACCGACGCGTCGGTGCCACCGGCCACCTGCACCGTCGGGAAAGCGAACTTGATGCCGTTGGCGTCGAACGCGGTCTTGATCAGCGCGTAGGCCTTGCCCCGTACCACGAACTGCTCGCCGGGGCGGGTCATCATCTTCATGCGGATCTGGATCGCAAAATCGCCGAACTGTTCGACACCCTGCATTTTGAGCGGCTCCAGGATGTTGGGGCCCATCTCCGGGTCCGCCGCCAGGTCCTGGCCGATTTTCTTGATCAGCTTGCGCGCCGTTTCCAGGTTGCTGTCGTAGGTGATGCCGATCGAGAGCTTGTCGATCACCCAGTCACGGCTCATGTTCTGGACCGCGCCCAGTTCACCGAACGGCACGGTATGGACCGGACCGCGGTGGTGGCGCAGGCGCACCGAACGCAGGCTGAACGACTCGACCGTACCCTTGTAGTTGCCGCTCTGGATGTATTCGCCGACCCAGCCGGCCCCCTTTGCAGCGCAGCTCTCTGGTGCACCGCGCGCCAGGCACGTCGCCAGATCAGGCCGGCGGCACTTGCGGCAAGCAAGCTCGGCATAAGCCTTACAACCAGACACCGATGGGATGTGCGGCCGACACAGTCCGCAGCTTCAATGGCGACACCGGACCCTCATGGGTCTGGCACCACCCAAGGAGACTCCAATGAAATGGTTGCTTGCCCTTCCTGTCACACTGGCCGGG
The DNA here is from genome assembly GCA_043759735.1 of Rhodoferax sp. Taxonomy (GTDB): domain Bacteria; phylum Pseudomonadota; class Gammaproteobacteria; order Burkholderiales; family Burkholderiaceae_C; genus CAISIP01. Next base: position 2,696 of record JAYUQC010000088.1, on the reverse strand, counting down.
CTGACCGGCTGCGCCGTCTATACACCTGTCGGCCACGGCGCCGTGTACGGCCCGCCGGGGGCCACCGTCTATGTGCAGCCTGCGCCGGTTGTCGTGGCGCTGGCCACGGTCTATGTCCGCCCGGCCTACCGCGGCGGCAACCGGCGCGACCGAGATGGCGACGGCGTCGGTAACCGGTATGACCGCGACCGCGATGGCGATGGTGTCACGAACCACTACGACCGCCAACCAGGCAATCGCTGGCGCCGTTGACAGCAGGTTTCGCTCGCGCATCCCCGTTGCGTAGGACATCCGCTACGCGCGATGGCGCCTTTGTCCGCTGTTGGCGTCCCAGCAGGCATCCCATACTGTCACTGCTTGGCGAATCGCCGGGCATCCCATAAGGAAACACCATGAAAAAATCCGTCAAGCGCATCGTATCGATCGCCGTCGCGACCCTGGCCGGGCACGCCGCTGCGCAGATCACTTTTTACGAGCGCGAGCAGTTCCAGGGCGAATCGTTCACGACACAGCGCCAGATCGGCGACTTCACACGCTTCGGATTCAATGACAGCGCATCCTCGGTCATCGTTGGCGGAGAGCCGGGCGAGCGCTGGCAGATATGCGAAGACGCCCGTTTCAACGGACGCTGCGCCGTATTGCGGCCCGGCCGATATCCGACACTGGGCGCCGTCGGCCTGAACAACCGCATTTCGTCCGCCCAGGCGCTGGCCCGGGTAGAAGAACCCGCGGCACAGCTCCCGCCGGTGGTGCCGGCGGCCAACGACAGCCGTGTCGTCGCATACGAGAACGAAGGTTTCCGAGGACGCGCCCTGACGGTGCAGGAAGACATCGCCGACCTGAGCCGCAGCGGATTCAATGACCGGATCTCCTCGGTCGAGGTATTCGGCGCGCATTGGGAGATCTGCAGGGACGGCGGCTTCGCCGGCCCTTGTGCCGTGCTGCGCGCCGGTCAGTATCCGTCGCTGAGCGCGCTGTCGCTCGACAACCGTGTGACCTCGATCCGCGCGCTGGTTCGTGACAACGGCCCTGGCGCCGCGCCACCCAAGCTGGTATTTTTCGAGCAGGACGGCTTTCGCGGTCGCTCGTTTGCCATCCAGGATGAACTGGCCGACCTGCGCCAGTCCGGCGTGAATGACCGCAGCTCGTCGGTTCAGGTCTTTGGCGGCCCGTGGGAATTGTGCCGCGATGGCGGGTTCAGCGGACCGTGCGTGGTGCTGCGCCAGGGCCAGTATCCGTCGCTGGCGTCGATGGGCCTGGACAATCAGGTTTCGTCGGCGCGCATCGTCGGCCGCGACCTGCATCAGCGTGACAATCGCGCTGCTGCTAGAGCGACCATGCCGCGGCCGTACGACCCGCGCCGGCGCGGTGGCGAGCGGCTGTTTCAGGCCGAGGTCACGGCGGTGCGGGCGGTGGTGCAGACACCCGAGCAGCGCTGCTGGGTCGAAAGCGAAGCGGTGGTGCGGGAGAACCGGCGCAATGTTCCGGCGATCGTCATCGGTGCCGTCATCGGCGGCATCCTGGGCCACCAGGTGGGCGATGGCCGCGGGCGGGATCTGGCAACCGTCGGCGGCGCCGTCGCGGGTGGTGCAATCGGCTCGCAAGTCGGGCGCAACGGGCAACCCGAGACCCAGGACGTGCAGCGTTGCACCACGCCGCCGCCCCAGGCCCGCGCCGACCTGTGGGACGTGAGCTATGTCTTTCGCGGTCAGGAACACCGGGTCCAGATGACATCCGAACCGGGCCCGACGATCACCGTCAACCGCAACGGTGAGCCGCGGGTCTGACGCCGCATCACTCGCAGTGCATCCGGCCCTTCACCGCGACACAGCTCCTGCCGTCCTTGCGGATGAATACTCCGGCGTCGGCCCGGTCGTAGCGCACGCCGAACTCGTCCCAGCAGCCACCGGGGTCGCAGCTCACAACCAGCCTGCCGGGACCGGGAGCCGGCGCCACCGGTGGCAAGGCCAAGGGCAAGGGCTGCGCCGGCCGTCCCGTGTCCTGAGCCAGCGCAGCGCCAACCAGCACCGTACCCCAGCCACACCACATCCATCGACGCCGCACGCCGCTCACTGGCTCTGTCCCCAACACCGACCCCCCATCACTGCGCCTGCGCCTTCACGGCAAATACCGGCACCGCAGCCGACTTGCCCTTGAACAGCACCTCGCCCAGCTTGTCCAGCGCCACCTTGTCTCCCAATGCGGTGCGGGTTTCCCCGTCGATCAGGATGCCGCGCCGCGCCTCCTTGGTGTACGCCTCCAGCCGCGCCGCGAGGTTGACGGTGTCGCCGATGCAGGTGTAGGTGGCGCGCTGCTGGGTACCGGTGTAGCCCGCGACGACCTCGCCCGACGCAATGCCGATGCCAATGCGGATCGGTTCCTTGTCGCCGGCGGTGCGTTCAACATTGAACAGCTCGATCATCTCCACCATGTCCAGCGCCGCGCGCACCGCAGCCAGCGGCGCGTCGTCAAGGGCCTGCGGCGCACCAAAGATGGCCATCAGCCCGTCGCCGATCATCTGGTTCACCACGCCGCCGTGCCCGCTGATGGCGTCGAACATCAGCGTGTAGTAGGTGTTGAGCAGTTCGATCGTTTCCTCGGGAGGTTGCGACTCCACCAGCGAGGTGAAACTGCGGATGTCGGAAAACATCACCGTAGCCTGGACCCGGCGCCCGCCGAGCGCAAAACCCGACTGC
>JAYUQC010000087.1:0-4488 GCA_043759735.1 Rhodoferax sp. | reverse complement strand
ACGCAATTCTCTTCCTCTCTGTGGCGGTTGGATCGGTGCTGGTCTTGTTCTGGCAACCGCGGGACCGGCGGACCATCAAGATGCTGACCGCCTTCAGTTCTCCTGCACGAGCGAGAGCAGTTCGGCGCCGAAGCCGCTGGTCTTCGTGGCCTCGTGCACGACGACACAACGGCCGGTTTTCTTCACCGACTCGACGATCGTGTCGAGGTCCATCGGCCAGATGCTGCGCAGGTCGATGATCTCAGCGTCCACGCCGCTTTCGTTCGCCGCCGCCTCGGAGACGAACACCATCGTCCCGTAGGCGATCACCGTCACGTCCTTGCCGGGGCGGAAGACCTTCGCCGATTCGAGGGGGACGGTGTAGTAACCCTCGGGCACCTCTCCCATCGGATGCTTCGACCACGGCACCACCGGCTGATCGTGGTGACCGTCGAAGGGTCCGTTGTAGATGCGCTTGGGCTCGAGGAAGATCACCGGGTCGTCGTTCTCGATCGAGGAGATCAGCAGCCCCTTCGCGTCGTAAGGATTCGAAGGCAGCACGGTGCGCAACCCGCAGACGTGCGTGAACATCGCCTCGGGGCTCTGGCTGTGGGTCTGGCCGCCGTAGATGCCGCCGCCGCAGGGCATGCGGATCGTCAGCGGGGCGATGAAGTCGCCGGCCGAACGGTAGCGCAGGCGCGCCGCCTCGGACACGATCTGGTCGCAGGCTGGGTAGAAATAGTCGGCGAACTGCACCTCGACCACCGGGCGCAGGCCATAGGCCGCCATGCCGATCGCGGTGCCGACGATGCCGCCCTCGGAGATCGGCGCATCGAACACGCGCGATTTGCCGTACTTGGCCTGCAGTCCGTCGGTGCAGCGAAATACACCGCCGAAATAGCCGACGTCCTGGCCGTAGACCACGACGTTGTCGTCGCGCTCCAGCATCACGTCCATCGCCGAGCGCAGTGCCTGGATCATCGTCATCGGCATGGCGTCAATCTCCCAGCAACTGGCGACGCTGCGTCTGCAGATGTGCCGGCACCGACTCGAATACGTCGTCGAACATGGTCGCGGCGCCGGCAAGCTGGCCCTTGCTCAGAGAGCCGAATGTTTCTGCCTTCTTCAAAGCGGCACCGACCTCGGCATCGAGCTCCTTGCGGATAGCCTCGTGCTCTTCCTTCGACCAGACGCCGAGCCGTTCCAGATGCTGCGCCAGGCGCGCGAGCGGGTCGCCGAGCGGGAAGTGCGACCAGTCGTCGGCCGGTCGGTAGCGGGCAGGGTCGTCGGACGTGGAGTGGGCACCGCCACGGTAGGTCACCCATTCGATCAGCGTTGGACCCAGGTTGTTGCGTGCCCGCTCGGCGGCCCATGTCGATGCAGCATGCACTGCCAGGAAATCGTTGCCGTCGACCCGCAGCGACGCGATGCCGCAACCCACGCCGCGGGCGGCGAAGGTCGTGGCTTCGCCCCCGGCGATGGCCTGGAAGGTCGAGATCGCCCATTGGTTGTTGACCACGTTCATGATCACCGGCGCGCGGTACACATGGGCAAAGGTCAGCGCGGTGTGGAAGTCGGACTCGGCGGTGGCACCGTCACCGATCCAGGCCGAGGCGATCCTGGAATCGCCCTTGATCGCCGAGGCCATGGCCCAGCCCACCGCCTGGATGAACTGCGTGGCCAGGTTACCGGAGATGCTGAAGAATCCGGCGCGCTTGTACGAATACATGACCGGCAACTGGCGGCCCTTGAGCGGGTCGCGTTCATTGGACATCAGCTGGCAGATCATCTCGACCATGTCGATGTCGTCGCGCGCCAGCAGCAGCCCCTGCTGACGGTAACTGGGGAAATTCATGTCACCATGCTGCAGCGCCATCGCATGGGCCACCGCTATCGCCTCTTCGCCCAGGCACATCATGTAAAACGAGATCTTCTTTTGCCGCTGCGCTATCAGCATCCGCGCGTCATAGGCCCGCGTCTTGAGCATGGCGCGCATACCCGCGCGCAGCGGTTCGATGCCGATATCGGGCGCCCAGGGGCCGACGGCGTTGCCATCGTCGTCCAGCACCCGTACCAGACCATAGGCCAGGTCGCTGGTACTGGCGGCAGTTGCGTCCACCCTGGGGCGACGCACCGCGCCGGCCGGCGACAGATGCAGATAGGAGAAATCGGTTTCGCGACCCGGTCGCCCGCTGGGTTCGGGCACGTGCAGCCGCAGAACTGGCGATGGCGTCATGGCGGATTTTCCTCCTGCGGTCATCGTAACCCGGCCATGCCGCAGTGGCAAATGTGCCACGCAAGGCCTTGCAGCGCGGCCTGCCTCCGGTGCGGGTGCTGTGCAAACAGGGCCCATTGCCGGCGCGGCAGCGGCTTTGCATCGGTCAAGGCCAGTGGGCCGCCGGGCCGTTACCAAGGCACATGGCACCGCAGCGCATCGCGCGAAGGTTACCGTATGGGCCGCCGGGCCGCTCCCAAGGCGCATGGCACCGCAGCGCGTTGCGCGAAGGTTACTTTACGGGCCGGGCAACACGGTCAAGGACCTGACCTGATAGAGTGGTCCGATGAACCAGCCATTTGCAGTTGATCAACCAACGCGAGCCGATATCGATGCGCTGACCGGCTCGGTGCTGCTGGAGTTCGGCACCGACTGGTGCGGCCATTGCCGGGCAGCGCCGAGCGTCATCGCGCAGGCGATGGGCGAATTTCCCGGCGTGCGCCACATCAAGGTCGAGGACGGCCCCGGGCGTGCGCTGGGACGTTCATTTTCGGTCACGCTGTGGCCGACCCTGGTATTTCTGCAGGATGGTCGCGAGGTATCGCGGCTGGTGCGACCGCTCGCCACAGAGCCCGTGCGCCAATCGCTGGCGCGACTGGGCGCGACCGCCTGATCGACGCCACGGTATAACCATGACAACTGCGCTGGACGGAAAACATGCAAAGCCGCTGGGCCGCTCGGGTCGGACGCGCGATATTGCCCAGATCGCATCGTTCCTGGCCTCCGATGCCTCCCGTTTCGTGACGGGTACCCATCTGGCCGTGGACGGTGGCATCACCATCGGTCCGCGCCACACCTGGGACCCGCAAACGCCGGGACCGCTGCAGCGGGCGCTCGGAATTTCGCATGAGCAGGCTGTGCACATACGATCAGCTGCCTTGCGCGGGTCGGATTGAGCGCGGCACACGGACCCCGGGCCAATTGCCATTCCCGACGGGCCGCTGTTGCGGGTCGGCTGCGAGGCTGGCCTCCCTAATCGCACTCCCGGCAGCGGGGAATTGTGCAGTGCAACATGAGCAGGAGCATAATCAGGGTTTTCCCTAATACGCTGGTTGCCTTCCTTGCGGCGGGTGGCCTTCGAAACGACCGTGAACCATCTGTTTTTCCTCTGGGCTGCACTGCGCTCGCTGCGCGACGCGTATTCCCGCCATTCCGACAGCCAGGAGCAGCGCGCCGTCGAGGCCTATCTGTCCGGTGTCCAATCCCCCTCGGAACTCGAACACCGAGAGCGCCAGTGGCTGCGCGCGCACAGCTGATGCGCCCTTTGCGCAGCCCAGTCTCTTCATTTTTCCAGTAACTGCCATGAGCATCCTGCTTTTTCTCAAATCCCTGTTCGACCAGCCCAGTTTTCAGCCCGGCGTGCGCGTCAACCATATTCGCGGCGGTTCCATCCAGCGTACCGATGGCTATGTGGTCGGCCAGTCTCACGCTGGCGTATGGGTGGAGTGGCCGTGTGGCGGCCGCAGCCGGCTACCGGGCTCGGAGCTGTCGCAGATCGGCTGACCCGCACTGGCGGCCGTACCAGGCTGACCAGCCTGCGTCGACCGCCAGGTTCTGGCCCGTGATTGCCGGCCCAGATCGCGCTCGGGCAACGCGGTAGCGCCGGGGACGGCACGAGCACGGGCGCGCCTAGCCAGGTGCAACCGGGCAATGCGCTCAGTTATGCCGGCATGGCCGAGCCGGCTGTTTGGGTGCCAACACCGGCGCCCGAGCCACCCAAGCGCTTCCCGGCCCATCACCTTTGGGCGGCGCTGATCGCGCGCATCTACGAGGTTTTTCCGCTGGTGTGCCCCCTGTGTGGCGGCAACATGCGCATCATTGCGTTCATCACCGAGGGTGTGCAGATCAGGAAGATCCTGGAGCACGTCGGTGTGGACACCCAGGCCGCGTATCGCCCCGGCGCGCGGGCTGCCGCTGTGGGACGAGTGTGACGCGCAGGGCGCGGACGCAGTTGCTCTCGGGGAGGGTACCCGGATCGAACCGCACTGGGGTGAGTCAGCCCAGACAGCGCCCGAAGACGCGCTCGATCAGCGCACCGATTGGTGAACGCGACGCGCAAACCGACCGGCCGGGCGACGCACCTGCGCCGTGGGCCGCCCTGTGTCGGTCGAGCTCTCGGATGCCGCAAAAGGCTTGGCAATCGCAGCATCAGGACCAAGCGAAGCCCAGTGCTCTCGTCGGCGCTGGCAGAGTGCGGGTTTTGGGGATGGCCGCCGGTGCGATATTTGGGGCCG
>JAYUQC010000086.1:0-4491 GCA_043759735.1 Rhodoferax sp. | reverse complement strand
AGGAAAAACTGGCCAAGGACATCCTGCGCGAAGCGTCGCGGCCATTTGGTGGCGTCGAAGAAGAAGATCAGGTCGAACCTGCTACCGCGCCGGCCAAGAGCAAGCCGCCCCGGAAAAAGATGAACCCGGTCGATCAACCCGTTCAGCGGGTGTTGTTTTCCAGTTTCATCGTTCAATAGCGCTGGGCGCAGGAAAGATCATGAGTGAATCGTTCTTGTCTCAGGAAGAGGTCGATGCCCTGCTCGAAGGCGTTACCGGCGAGAGCCAGGCGGAAGTCGAGCAGATTGCGCTCAAGGGCGAGGTTCGTCCCTACGACATTTCCAGCCAGGAGCGGATCGTTCGCGGGCGCATGCCGACGATGGAAATCGTCAACGAGCGTTTTGCCCGCAATCTCAGGCTGGGTTTGTTCAACCTGATCCGGCGTACGCCCGAGGTTTCCATCGGCTCGATCGCCGTGCAAAGATATGGCGCGTTTCTGCGCGAATTGTCAGTACCGACCAATTTCAACATCATGGCGGTTCGGCCACTGCGCGGGAATTGCCTGATCGTTTGCGAGCCAGCCCTGATTTTCGGCGTCATCGATACGTTGTATGGAGGGACCGGCAAGTACCAGACCCGGATCGAGGGGCGCGATTTCTCCGCCACCGAGCACCGCGTCATCAGCCGCCTCGTCAAGGTCGTCGCCGAGGAGTACAAGAAGGCCTGGAAGGGTATTTACCCGTTGGACCTGGAATACCTGCGTTCGGAAATGCAGCCGCAGTTCGCCAACGTTGCGACGCCCAGCGAGGTGGTGATCTGCACCTCGTTCCAACTCGAGATCGGTGAAGTCGCCGGGGCGATTCACTTTTGCATGCCATATGCCACGCTCGAGCCGATCCGCGACGTGTTGTATTCCTCAACCCAGGGCGACTCGATGGAAGTCGACCGGCGCTGGGTGAACGTGCTGACGCAAGAGATCCAGGCGGTGGAAATCACGATGGTGGCCGAACTGGCGCGCACCCGGACCACGGTCGAGCAGTTGCTGGCCATGAAGCCGGGTGACTTCATCGAGCTCGACCGCGCGCCGCGAATCCAGGCCTCGGTGGACGGCGTGCCGATGTTCGAGTGCCAGTACGGGACCCATAACGCCAAATATGCGATCCGGATCGACAAGAGCCTGAGGGGTTACGACCTGGATTGGATGGGAGAGAGACATGGCAACTGACAACCAACATGGGGCTGAAAAGCCCGAGGCGGACTCCGCTGGCGATTGGGCTGAGGCACTGGTGGACCATAAGGATGGCGCGGATTCCGGCATGGACGCTGCCGGCGGTGTCTTGTCGGGCGAGGCGTCGAAGCCGTTTCCCGGGCCGGGGGGGGCCGGCGACGCGCCGGTCAACGACATCAACATGGTGCTCGATATCCCGGTTCAGCTGTCGGTTGAACTCGGTCGCACCAAGGTGTCAATCAAGCACATCCTGCAACTCGGACAAGGGTCGGTGGTCGAACTCGACGCGTTGGCAGGCGAGCCGATGGATGTGCTGGTCAATGGCTACCTGATTGCGCAGGGAGAGGTGGTGGTGGTCAACGACAAGTTCGGCATTCGATTGACCGATGTCGTGACGCCGTCCGAGCGACTGCGCCGGATCAACAAAGGCTGAGAGTGTGGCAGGCAATCACTTGAGCCCACGCGCGGCCCCGCAGGTAGCGCGATCGCCTCTCACACTCCGGGTCCGGACATGACACAGACCTACTTCACGGTCGCCATCTTCGTCTTGGTGCTGGCGATGGCCCCGATGGGCATCAAATGGCTGCAGGCGCGTTCGGCGGGAACTGGCGCTGCGTCTGGCGTTGGCAGCCGGGTCGTTTCCGCCGTGGCCGTGGGGCCACACCAGCGGGTGGTGACGGTCGAGGTTGGCCCACCCGACGCACGTACCTGGCTCGTGCTCGGTGTCACCGCGCAGAACATCTCCTGTCTGCACAACATTGCCGCGATGCCGGACCCATCCTGCTCCACCGCGACGGCGGTGGTTGTGCCATCCTGATCGGCGCACGACGTGAAACCTTCCCGGACAACTTCGGGACCTCGTCCCCCGGCCGCACCGATGCGCCTTGCGATATTCGGACTGTGTCTGCTGGCGCATGGCCTGGCCTCGGCTCAGAACGCCGGCCAACTGCCGCTGCTGATCGGCACAGGTCAAGGCGGTGCGAGCTATTCCGTGCCGATCCAGACCTTGCTGTTCTTCACAGCGTTGTCGTTCCTGCCGGCGGTGTTGCTGATGATGACCGGATTCACGCGCATCGTGATCGTGTTGTCATTGTTGCGCCAGGCTCTGGGAACCCAGTCGTCACCCCCCAATCAGGTCATTGTCGGCCTGTCCCTGTTCCTGACCGTGTTTGTCATGGGGCCGACTCTGGATCAGGTCTACAACGAAGCCTACCTGCCGTACAGCAAGAACACGATTGCGTTCGATCAGGCGCTTGAAAAGGCCGAGGCGCCGATGCGCCAGTTCATGGCCAAGCAGACCCGCCAGTCCGATCTGGCCCTTTTCGTGAGGCTGGCCAAACTCGAACCCGGCGCCACTGCGCAGACGGTTCCGATTCGCGTGCTGGTACCTGCGTTCGTCACCAGCGAACTCAAATCCGCGTTCCAGATCGGGTTCATGATCTTCATTCCGTTCTTGGTGATCGACATCGTCGTGGCCAGTGTGTTGATGTCGCTGGGCATGATGATGCTGTCGCCGGTGCTGGTGGCATTGCCGTTCAAGCTGATGCTGTTCGTGCTGGCCGACGGCTGGAACCTGCTGGTCGGCTCGCTCGCAGCGAGCTTCGCGCAGTAGGCAACGGGGGCCGGGTTGAACGCGCAGATGGTGTTGACAATGGGCCAGGAGGCCTTGTTGACGCTGCTCATGGTCGCGGCGCCGATTCTGGGCATTGTGCTGGTGGTTGGTTTGGTGATCAGCCTGTTTCAGGCCATCACGCAGATCAACGAAGCCACCTTGACCTTCATTCCGAAGCTGATTGCCGCGATGCTGGCCTGCGCGGTAGCGGGTCCCTGGATGCTCAGCATGCTGGTCGACTTCATCCGTCGCACCATCGAGTCGATTCCCGGGTCGCTGATCTGAGACGGATCAATCGGCCGTGATCTCGATTTCCGAAGACCAGATCATCGGCTGGCTATCTCCGATCCTGTGGCCATTTTTGCGCGTGTTGGCGGTTTTCACTGCTGCGCCGGTGTTTTCCTCGCGTGCGTTTCCGGTGCGGGCCAGGATCGGATTGGCGTTTTTGATCGCCTATGCAGCACAGGCGAGCATGCCGATACAGCCGGTGATCAGCATCAACGGGCCCGATGCCCTTGGAGCAGTGGTGCAGCAGGTGGGCATCGGTCTGGCGATCGGGTTTGCGGTGCGTTTGATATTTGGGGCTTTCGAACTGGCGGGACAGGTCGTCGGATTTCAGATGGGGCTGGGTTTCGCGGCGTTTTTCGACCTGTCCACCAGTGCACAGTCCAGCGCCATGGGCCGGTTTTACAACAACATGGCGGTATTGCTGTTCATCGTCGCCAACGGGCACCTGATGGTGCTGATGGCGGTGATGCACAGTTTCACCGCGTTTCCGGTCGATCAGAATTTTCTTGTGGCGCTGAGAGAACTGGGCATGTACAAGCTGGGCGCGGAACTGTTTGCCAGTGCCTTCTGGATCGCACTGCCGGTGGTGGCGATGCTGATGTTCGCAAATCTGGCGCTGGGAATAGTCTCGCGCGTTGCGCCCCAGATGAACATCTTTGCGATCGGATTTCCGATCACGCTGGCGGTCGGTCTGATCGGCGTGGCAGTGACTCTGCCGATGCTGGAGCAACCGTTTGCCACGCTGATGAAGCGCATGCTGGACTTGTTCAACCGATGACCGGGCTGTTCACACCATGTTGTTGCGGATGGCGTAGACCGTGAGCTCGGCGTTGTTGGAGAGCTTGAGTTTTTCCAGCACCCGCGAACGGTAGACACTGACCGTCTTGGGGCTGAGCATCAACTCGGTGGCGATATCCGACAAGCGCTTGCCGGAGGCGATTTTCAAGAGCGTCTGCAGTTCCCGCTCGGACAGCGACGCATGCAGAAGTTCGTTCGATGGTGCATGCAGGTTGTCGACCAACATCTGCGCCACGGCGGAGCTGACGTATTTCTTCCCCTGGGCAACGGTTCGTACGGCAGCCACCAGTTCGCTCGGATCTCCGGCTTTGTTGACGTATCCCTGCGCACCGGCCCGCAGGCAACGAATCGCGTACTGGTCTTCCGGATACATGGAAACAATCAATACGCCGACTTGAAGATTGGTGTCCTTGAGGCTGCCCAGCAACTCCAGGCCGCCGCGCCCGGGCAGGCTGAGGTCGAGCACCAGCACGTCACATGGTATGTTGCGCAACGCATCGCGCGCCTCCGAATAGTTGCCGGCTTCACCGACAACCTGGATGTCAACGGCATCCGCGAGAGTGTCGCGAATGCCACGTCGCACGAC
>JAYUQC010000085.1:0-13024 GCA_043759735.1 Rhodoferax sp. | reverse complement strand
GGCTTCCCAGGCCAGGTAGTCGGTGGCGGAAAAAACGGAAGTCTGTGCTGCGCGTCCCATGGTCCAGTCCTTGTTGGTACGGAAGTGCCTCATTATGGAGGCGGTGTCTGGGACATGCCAGCGGTTGCGCGTCGTGACCGTAGACCCGCGCCAATGCTTGCTCTCCCGCTTGCCATGGCACATTGAGCCGGACCGTAGTGGGCGTAGCCATCGAATCGGGGTGCGCGGTGGTACTAGCGGCAATACCGTGAAAAAACTGCCCAGAATCGTCATCGATACGAACGTGCTGGTGTTTGCGCTTCGGTCCCGTCGAGGATGGTCTTTCGACCTATTGACAAGGATGGGGAAAGGGCGGTTCGAGCATGGCATCACGGTGCCGCTGATCATCGAGTACGAGGATGTACTTCACCGTAAGGCTATGGTTCCCATCTCGAAGGCAGCCGTGATTGATGTGTTGGACTACATCTGCGCCAGCGGACTGCGCCAGAAGGTGCATTTTTTGTGGCGCCCGAAGCTGGCAGACGTCCGTGACGATATGGTGCTGGAAGCCGCGTTCAATGGCCAGTGCGATGCCATCGTCACGTGGAATATTCGTGACTTTCCCGCAGCCGCCGCCATCGGAATCGATGTCTTGAGCCCTGACTTGTTTATGAAGCGTTTGAAGGAGAAAGAATCATGAGCGCACTCAGTGTCCGGTTGTCCGAGTCCCTGCACAAGTACGCCAGAGAATATGCGGCTCAGGAAGGCATCTCGGTAAATCAACTTATCAGTACGGCGCTGGCCGAAAAGCTTTCGGCTCTGGCGACCGAAGACTTGCTGGAACTGCGCGCCAAGCGCGGCAGCCGCAAAAAGTTTGACGCGGTACTGGCGAAAGTGCCGGACGCGGCGCCCGAAACCCGCGACCGAAAATAGACAAGCCCTGAATTGCGAATCACGCTGGATTCATGACCGACATCGATGGGTTTCACGAAGGCCTGGTCGAAGAGTACAAACGCTTTTCGACCAGCTTTTCGACCAGCTTTACGCCACTACTGTCCGCAGGCCGGCCGACGAATCTAAACCCAATGTGGCACGCGTGTTGAGCGGGCTTGTTGATTGCGATCTGTATTGGCGTCCATCAGTCGCATTGCGCATGTTTGGCTATGTCCAGCCTGACAGGATGGAAGCTGCCGGCCTTGCCCACCACAATTCAGCGAATGTGGATGACCGTACCCACAACAATACCTGCTTCACGATTGGATTGCATTGCTCCTTGTCGATGCCTGAAAGGCAAGAAGACGATAAAAAATCATGAACTCAGGATTCCGGCAGGAATCGGGTAGGGGCGGTAAAAGCCGGCCCTATCGTCAGGGGCTGAACAGGAAGTTCATCACGTCGCCATCCTTGACGACATATTCCTTGCCTTCCGAGCGCATCTTGCCGGCATCCTTGGCGCCTGGTTCGCCCTTATAGGTGATGTAGTCGTCGAAGGCGATGGTCTGGGCCCGGATATAGCCCTTCTCGAAGTCGGTATGGATCACGCCAGCCGCCTGCGGGCCGGTGTCGCCGACATGGATGGTCCAGGCGCGCACTTCCTTGACGCCCGCCGTGAAATAGGTTTGCAGGCCCAACAGTTTGAAGGCGGCGCGAATCAGCCGGTTCAGGCCGGGCTCGCTCTGGCCGAGCTCCTCCAGGAACATCTGCCGGTCTTCGTCGGCCATGTCGGCCATTTCGGCTTCGAGCTTGGCGCAGATGGCGATGACCGGTGCTTTCTGCTGTACGGCATATTCCTGCAACCGGTCGAGCAGCGGGTTTTTGTCGAAGCCGTCTTCCGATACGTTGGCAACGAACATCGCCGGCTTGGCTGTGATCAGGCAGAAAGGCGCGAGCACCGCCAGTTCTTCCTTGCTGAAGTCGATGGCGCGCACCGGCTTTGCTTCGTTGAGAACGGCCTGGCATTTCTCCAGTACCGCCACGATGCGCGCGGCCTCTTTGTCGTTGCCCGACTTGGCGGCCTTGGTGTAGCGCACCAGGCTCTTGTCAACCGTGGACAGGTCGGCCAGGCACAGTTCGGTCTGGATCACCTCGACGTCCGAAATCGGATCGATCCTGCCGGCGACATGGATCACGTTGTCGTCTTCGAAGCAGCGCACCACGTTGACCGTGGCATCGGTCTCGCGGATATGGGCCAGGAATTTGTTGCCCAGGCCCTCGCCGGTGCTGGCGCCGGCAACCAGGCCGGCAATGTCGACGAACTCGACGATGGCGGGCACCACACGGTCAGGCTTGACGATCTGCGCCAATTGCGCCAACCGCGGATCGGGCAGTTCGACCACGCCGACATTGGGCTCGATGGTGCAAAAGGGGTAGTTCTCCGCCGCGATGCCAGCCTTGGTCAAGGCGTTGAAAAGCGTGGATTTGCCCACGTTGGGCAGGCCCACGATGCCGCACTTCAGACTCATGAAAATTCCTTCGAAATAACCCCAATCCGCACCCTCGAACCCCAGGTGGGCGAGGTCGGACTGCCCGATCCGCGGTTGGCGCAATCGCAGGGCATTTGCACCAGAGCGGGTGGGACAGCGCTGGTTGCGCGAGGAATGTGCCCTCATTTTGCCGCGGGGAAACCAGCTGGCGATTGTACTGATCAGCGAGTTCGTGCTGCGCCGGGCCGGCGCGACGGACGGGCGCATCCTGCGCGATCGGGTGCTGAGCGGCTTTGTCGTTGTTGGCGTCGGTGGATACGACCGCCCCACCTACAACTGGTAGCTGTTGCCACGTTGGCTTGCGGTGACCTATGCATCGTCGTGGCGAGGATCTGCATGAGCGCAGCGCCGGGCCGCCCCAAGCAAGCTCGCACCGCAGTGCGCAGCACGGAGGATGCCTGATGAGCGCCGTCGGGCCGTTCCCAAGGGCGAATTCCGCAATGCGCAGCATGGATGCCTGATGAGCGCCAACAGGGCTTGCGTGTTGCCTCTGACGCCGACCAAATGTCCAGGCTGTCACGGTCCAAAACTTTCGCGGCCTGGCGATGCGACTCAGTTGAACCGAATATTGCCACCGGCCGGCTGTCCGACTCGCAACACCAGATCCACTCCCTCGACGGTGATCGCGTTCATGCCAAACGTGACGCCGCCAACGCGCTGGTCGGCCCGGTAGGTTTGCAGCATGTCGCCAACCGCCGGATCGCTGGCGGCGGTCTGCGGATCGATGTTGGGTATCGGACAGCGCGGGCAAGGCTTGACCGGCCGCAACACCACCGATCCCTCGGACGTCGTGATCTGGATCGTATCCATCCGGTCTTCGTCGTGTTCGTCGATGCCGGTCAGCACGATGTTCGGTCGAAAACGTTCGATCGTGACGGGCATGATGCCCTTTGCCTGGAGCCGTCGGTTGAGGCCATCGAGGGATGCCTGACTGACCAGCAGCAGCGGGAATCCGTCGCTGAACTGGTTCTGGGCCTCGATGCCGGCGGTCCATTTCAAACTGGCCAGCCGGCGCTGATCCGGGTCGAAGCGCACCAGCCGGAACGGGCGCGCCGGTGCACCCGGGGCGCGTTGCGGCGCCAGGTAGTCGCTGAACCATTGCGCGGCGACGTCGCCCATGTCGTAGGCCTGCACCTGGTCGTCCCAGACCTGGACGCGGGTCACGGCTTCGACCACGTCGATGCGCAGATGCAGGGCCAGCATACCGGGCGCGCGCAGGATGATCTCGTCGGTCTTGATCTGGGGCTGGACCAGCGCCATCCGTGGTTGCTCGCGCTGGGTCACGAACATGCCGCCATCTTCCACCACCATCCAACTGCGGTCCAGGTCCAACCCGGTCTCGGTCAGTGGCGCTTCGGTCAACTCGACTCCAGCGCAGGACTTGATCGGATAGATGAAAAGGCGGGCAATGGAGGCCCGGATATCGAGATGAGCGGTGGATTCGGTTGGAGAGGTCACGGTGACGGCGGCTTGCGCGGTGATGGCGAAAACGGTCATTGTGCATCGGCGCCTGGCCTATCGCGCCCCGATGGCCATTCCCGTGTCGCGGCGACGGTCAGGACGCGGTCCCTAAAATGGGGCCGATGGCAAGAACACTGGATGTCTGTATACGCGGCGGCGGAATTGTCGGCCATGCACTGGCGCTGCTGTTGGCGCGCGAACGCCTGCGGGTGGGCCTGGTTGTCGCGGCCGGCGGCGCGCAAGGCGATGTCCGGGCCTATGCGCTGAACCAGCGCTCGCGCTCCCTGCTCGAGAGTCTGCGCTGCTGGCCGCCAGAAAAGGATGCAACGCCGGTTGCCCATATGGATGTGCAGGAAACGGGTGCTGGCGCCGTGCATTTCGATGCCGGCGCACTGGCCGTGCCGGCCCTGGCTTGGATTGTGGACGTGCCGGTGTTGGAGGCGCAGCTGGCGCAGGCGGTGCTGTTTCAGCCCCAGATCGAGGTGATCGACACACCGCGCGATGCCACGCTCACCGTGGTCTGCGAAGGGCGTTCCAGCGAGTCGCGCCAGCAGTTCGGTGTCGAGCAGGAGGTGACGGCCTATCCGCAATGGGCGATCGCCACCCGGCTGGTCTGCGAGTTGCCACACCAGCAGACCGCCTGTCAATGGTTCACGTCGGGCGATATTTTGGGATTGCTCCCGATGCAAGGGATCGGCGGGAACTTGGTGGCCGCGGTAAGGTCTATCCCCTCGGAGTCGAAAAACCCATTGCTGGAGGCGACGAACGAGGTGTTCGAGGAAAAACTGCAAATGGCATGCGCAAGCCGTTTTGGCCGCATGCGGCAGGTCGGCGCGCGTGCGGCCTGGCCTTTGCAACGCGCCATGGCCACGCGCTGGAGCGGCCAGCGCGAGGGCATGGCCTGGGTGCTGGCGGGCGACGCCGCGCATGCGGTGCATCCGCTGGCCGGCCAGGGGTTGAACCTGGGTCTGGCCGATGCGCATGAACTGGCCGCGGCAATCCATGCACGGGACTACTGGCGCGGCGTCGACGACGCAAAAATGCTGCGACGCTACGAGCGCGCGCGCAAGGCCGATGTGGCCCTGATCACCGCCGCAACCGATGGGCTGCAGCTGCTGTTCGGGCGCACCGGTGGCGCCTGGGAAAGCGTGCGAAACTGGGGTATGCGAGGATTCGACAGCAGCAGCCTGCTCAAGGCCTGGGTGGCGCGCCAGGCGATGGGGTTGCCGCTCGGCCCTGATGATTCCACCGGGCCTGCCAGCCCCCTTTCATTGACTGGATCTGCATGAAATTATTCAAATGTCTGGCAACCGCGATGGTGCTGGCGGTGGCGCTGCCCGCGCTGGCGCAGGAAGCGGCCATCCGCAAGAACCTGGCCGAACGCATTCCACAGATGCAAAAGATCGACGAAGTCAGCAAGTCTGCGATGCCGGGCCTGTATGAAATCCGGGTCAATGGCACCGACATCTTCTATACCGATGCAGAGGGCAATTACCTGATCCAGGGCAATTTGATCGACACCCGGGCGCGCCGCAACCTGACCGAAGAGCGGGTCGAAAAGCTTTCCGCAATGAATTTTGATGCGTTGCCGGTCAAGGATGCATTCACCATCGTGCGCGGCAATGGCAAGCGCAAGCTGGCGGTGTTCGAGGACCCCAATTGCGGCTATTGCAAACGCTTCGAGCGCGACTTGCAAGCGGTCGACAACATCACGGTCCATATGTTCCTGTACCCGATCCTGGGCGCGGATTCGGTCGAAAAATCCAAGAAGATCTGGTGTGCCAAGGATCCGGCAAAAGCCTGGCTGGACCTGATGGTGCGCGACCAGTCGCTCGGCGGCGGCGTGACGCCGGCGTGCGATGTGGGCGCGATCGCGCGCAACGTCGAGTTGGGCCGCAAGCACAAGATCAGCGGCACGCCGACACTGGTATTTGCGGATGGCACGCGAGTGCCGGGTGCGATCAGCGCCGCCCAGGTCGAAAAATTCCTGAACGATGCCAAGTGAGGCGCGGCCGTCGGTTGACGTACGTTGCGCAAGAACCGTGATGCACGCATGACGATGCGCGGCGTCGGCGTTGGCGTTGGCGTGCAATGCCGGGTCGAATTGGCGGACCTGCATGCGCATCTGTTCCGGGTCACCATCACGGTTGCGCAACCGCAGTCCCTGCAGCGGGTCGCCTTGCCGGTGTGGATTCCCGGCAGTTACCTGGTACGCGAGTTTTCCAAGAACCTGCAGAACCTGGTGGCGCGCCAACGTGGACGCTTGCGCGAGGTCCGCCAGACCGACAAAAGCGGCTGGGAGATCGCGTGTGATCCGGGCTATGCGCTGGAACTGCAGTACGAGGTCTATGCGTTGGACAACTCGGTGCGCACGGCCTGGCTCGATGTGTCGCGCGGGTTCTTCAATGGCACCAGCGTGTTTTTGCAGGTGCAGGGGCAGGCCGGCTCACCACACGGGGTGGAGCTGGTCGGTGGCGCGCAGCGCGCGGCGTGGCAGGTGGCCACCGCGCTCGTGCCGGTCAAGGTTGACCGGCACGGCTGGGGCCGCTACCAGGCGCGCGACTATGACGAACTGGTGGACAGTCCGGTCGAGATGGGCGAGTTCTGGAGCGGCAGCTTTGTCGCATGCGGTGTGCGCCATCGAATGGTGGTTGCCGGTGCCGCGCCGGGATTCGACGGTCAACGCCTGTTGGACGACACCCAACGCATCTGCGAGACAACGATACGTCTGTGGCATGGCCGGCCCCAGAGCCAGGCGCTGGCCAGCAAGCCGCCGCACCAGGACTATGTGTTCATGCTCAACGCGGTGGACGATGCCTACGGCGGCCTGGAGCATCGCAATTGCACCGCGCTGATCGCCGCGCGCAAGGACCTGCCGCGCATCGTGCCAAAGGGCGCCGCAACGAAGCAACCCGATGGCTACACCACGCTGCTGGGCCTGATCAGTCACGAGTATTTCCATGTCTGGAACATCAAGCGGCTGCGGCCCGCGGAATTTGCGGCATTCGACTACGGGCAGGAGAACTATACCCGGCTGCTTTGGTTCTTCGAGGGCTTTACCAGCTATTACGATGACCTGTTGCTGCGCCGCTCGCAGTTGATCGACGACGCGACCTACCTGCGCTTGCTGACCAAGACCGTCAACCAGGTGCTGCAGACGCCAGGGCGCCGGGTGCAGAGCGTGGCGCAGGCCAGTTTCGATGCCTGGGTCAAGTACTACCGGCAGGACGAAAATACCGCCAACGCGACCGTGAGCTACTACACCAAGGGCGCCTGCGTGGCCCTGTGCCTGGACCTGAGCCTGCGGGCGCAGGGTGCGGTAACGCTGGACGATGTCATGCGCGGCCTATGGCAATTGTGCCGGGGCGGGCCGATGTCGGAGCACGATCTGCTGGCCGTGCTGCAGGACCTGACCGGCCGGGCCTGGGAACGGGAAATCGCCGCCTGGGTGGATGGCAAGCGGGACCTGCCGCTACGGGAGTTGCTGGAGCG
This sequence comes from Rhodoferax sp., assembly GCA_043759735.1. Lineage (GTDB taxonomy): Bacteria > Pseudomonadota > Gammaproteobacteria > Burkholderiales > Burkholderiaceae_C > CAISIP01. The sequence goes on along the minus strand of JAYUQC010000085.1, from coordinate 5,609 downwards.
GCACGGCGTCGTGGTGCTGGAAGAGCCGGCGCAACCGGCGCAGGCGCTGGGCCTGCGGGTCGCCGAGCAGGGCGGCATTCAGATCAAGACGGTGATGCGCGGTGGCGCGGCCGAACGCGCGGGGTTCGCGGCAAACGATGAATGGCTGGCGGTCGAGGTCGGGCGCGGCCGTTCTGCGCAATGCTGGCGTTTGTTGCGGCTGGAGGATCTGGTCTTGTTTGCGATCCCAGGACGCAGTGTGACGGCGCTGGTGTCGCGCGACCGGCGTCTGCGGCGACTGCCTTTGGTCATCCCCAAGGCGGAGACCACCTGGCGCCTCGCGATACGCAATAGCCAGCAGTCGGAGCAGTGGCTGGCCGGCCACGCTTGATTCAATTTGCCGGCAGGTTCGCCTCGACCAACGCACCAAATGCATCGGCCTCGGCCTTGCCCCGGACTTCGCGCACGACCGCGTAGGCGCGCTCAATCGCAGCGATGAAGTCCGCCCGGTCGCGCGTCGATTCGATTTTCAGGCACAAGGAATCCGCGGTCGGCCCGAGGGCTTCGATCAGCTTGTGGCAGGCATTCGCCTTGGCCCGTGCCAGCGTCATGCCGCTGCCCACCGCTGCGGGCGCAGCGGCCGCTGCGGGGGTGGTGGCGCCGGCGGCAGGTGGTGCGCTGGTAGCCGGTTGTGGCAGCGGCGCGGCGCCGGGGACCGGTTCGATGAAGCCGCCACGTTCGAGTTCGTCCAGCATCTGCAAGACGTCACCGAATCCGGTCGCCAGCGCCAGCAATTCGGTGTAAGCGCGCTTGCCATCGACCAGGATCAGCAAGGCGCGCGAACGGCCCACCACGCCATGCAGGCGCGCGTTGATGGCCTCGGCGCCTTTGGCGGACTTGCGATAGATCGACTGGGTGTCCATGTCAAGCTTTCAGCACGGTCTGTGTAGTTGGCGAGTCTGACAGTACCGTACCCCTGATGTGCGTGCTTTTTCCGCGAAACAGCGCGATCGTCTCACCCCGCTGGTTGCACACACGCATGTCGTAGATGCCGTTGCGCCCCTGCAGCACCTGCTCCTGGCCGACACAGGTCAGGGTGTCTCCCAGGTGCGCCGGACGCAGGAACTCGATGCTGCAACTGGCCGCCACGGCAGCCTGGTTGTGGCTGTTGCAGGCAAAAGCGAAGGTCGAGTCGGCCAGCGTGAAGATAAAGCCGCCGTGGCAGATCTGATGCCCATTGAGCAGCGCGGGCCGCACGCTCATGCGCATCGTTGCGCAGCCTGGCGTGCAGGTGATCAATTCCATCTGCATGAATTCGCGCGACGCCGTGTCGGCGGCGAACATTGCGGCGCCGACCTGGCTGGCCAGGGCCTGGGGGTGTTGCGCTGTCGCGGGCGGCTCCGTGACGCCACCCTCCGTGCCAGTGGATGCCAGCGATCGCGGCGAATCGTTGGGCATGGGCTAGTGTCCGGTGAACGCCGGCGGACGTTTTTCCAGGAACGCAGTCACGCCTTCGATGTAGTCGTGCGTGGCGCCCATTTCCGACTGGGTCGCGCGCTCGACGCCCAGTTGCTGCTCCAGCGTACGGGCATGGGCACCCCCCAGCAGGGCGCGGATCGCCACCAGCGCCTTGGTGGGCATGTCCGCGAGGCGTAGCGCCAGGGCGCTCGCGGCGGCCAATGGGTCGTCCGCCAATTCCCAGATCAGGCCCCAATCGCGGGCCTGGGTGGCGGACAGCTTGTCGCCGGTCAGTGCCAGGCCCATCGCCCGGGCCAGTCCCAGGCGTTGCGGCAGGAACCAGCTGCCGCCAGCGTCGGGCACCAGGCCGATCTTGCTGAAAGCCTGGATGAAGCTGGCGCTCGGTGCCGCGATCGCGATGTCGCAGGTCATGGCCAATGAGGCACCGGCTCCGGCAGCCACCCCGTTGACCGCCGCGATGCAGGGCATGCGCAGCGCTTGCAGGCGCCGCACGGTGGGGTTGAACTGCGCCTCGATGATGGGCCCCGGGTCGGCGCGTTTGACCAGATCCGGGCCGGGTGCGAGGTCGAAATCGGACAGGTCGGCGCCGGCGCAGAACCCGCGTCCGGAGCCGGTGATCACCAGCGCCCGGATGCGGGTGTTGGCCTCGGCTCGGTCCAGCGCGGCCCACAGGTCGTGGTGCATCTGGCGGTTGAAGCTGTTTAGCGACTGCGGGCGGTTCAGCGTGGCGATGGCCACCGCTCCCTGCTCTGCATACAGTACGGTGCTGTCGGTCATGTAGCGCCTTGTTCGAGAATGGACAATCTGACATCGTAGCGCAATCGCTTTCCCGGCTTATCCCGTAGTATTGCGGCCTGCACCACCAATGAGGAGAATTCGCAATGGCCCATGAGATGATCCAGGTACGCGTTGAAGGCGACAAGGTTGGCGTGGTAACGCTGAACCGTCCCAAGCAGCTCAACGCACTCAACAACCAGTTGATGGATGAACTGGGCGCGGCGCTCAAGACGTTTGACGCAGACCCGGCGATCGGCTGCATGGTCATCACCGGCAACGAAAAGGCGTTTGCCGCCGGAGCCGATATCGGGGCCATGGCAAGCTACAGCTTTGCCGATGTCTACAAGAGCGATTACATCACCCGCAATTGGGAGCAGATCCGGCAGATCCGAAAGCCCGTCATCGCCGCGGTCAGCGGCTTCGCCCTGGGCGGCGGTTGCGAGCTGGCGATGATGTGCGACTTCATCATCGCCGCCGACAACGCCCGTTTCGGACAGCCCGAGATCAAGTTGGGCATCATTCCCGGCGCAGGCGGAACGCAGCGCCTGCCGCGGGCGGTCGGCAAGTCCAAGGCGATGGATATGGTGCTGACCGCGCGCATGATGGACGCGGCCGAGGCCGAGCGCGCCGGGCTGGTCAGCCGGGTGGTGGCGCTTGACAAGCTGATGGACGAAGTATTGGCAGCGGCGTTGCAGATCTGCGACTTCTCACAAGTGGCGGTGATGGCGGCCAAGGAGTCGGTCAACCGGGCATTCGAGGCAAGCCTGGCCGACGGCATCATGTTCGAGCGCCGCATGTTTCATGCGCTGTTTGCCACGGATGACCAGAAGGAAGGCATGGACGCGTTTGTCAACAAGCGCAAGCCGGTGTTTGGCAACCAGTAGGTGCGGCCTGCAACTGCGCACCGGGACTGCCGGCGCGTCGGTCGCGAAAACCGGCCGACCACTGGTTATAATCTGCGGCTTCGGTAAATCGCCCAGGGCGGGTACCGAGTCTGTCAGAGACATGGCGCTTTAGCTCAGTCGGTTAGAGCGATGGAATCATAATCCACAGGTCCGCGGTTCGAATCCGTGAAGCGCCACCACATAACCCCATGATTTGATTGGGAAGGCGTGCTATCAAAACGGCAGCATCCCTTTTTCTCAATGTTGCGTCTTGCGTCCCTGTATCCATGGCATAGCCACTGGCACATGGTTTTGTGCCGTTCGGCCCAGCTGGTCGGCGGCTCAGGTGCCCGGCAGTGCGCTGGCAGATGGTGACGGCCGCACACCTTCCAGACGCCCTTCATTCGGGAGCCCCGGCATGGCGGTGAAGGCGTCCGACTCTTCAGCCCGGTTTCGAGTCGGGTCTGGCTGAGGCAAAACTGTCATGCGTTCGCTGGGGTCACACTCAGGCGCAAACCCACGGCGGCAAGCACTTTCTGAACCGTGGACAGTGTTGGGTTCCCGCTGGCGCTGAGGGCCTTGAACAGGGTTTTGTCGCCCACGCCGGCACGCCTTGCCACTTCTGCCATGCCATGCGCCTTGGCCACCTGTCGCAGTGCCATCAGCAGCGCGGCAGGGTCATCCAGCCCGATTACGGCTTCGATGTAGACGGCGGCTTCGGCTGGGTCTTTCATGGCTTGGACCATGTAGTCATCAAAACTCACATCACGCGGTGCATTCATCGTTTACCCCTTTGTTTCCAGTCGTTCAGATACCCAATGGCCCGGTCAATGTCGCGGCGTTGGTCGGCCTTGTCACCACCACACAGCAGCAGCACCAGAATCGGCCCCTGCCTGCTCAGATACACCCTGTAGCCCGGCCCATAGTCAATACGCAACTCTTGCACGCCATCGCGCAAAGGCTTGCAGTCGCCGAAGTTGTCAGCGGCCACACGAACCATTCGCGCCTGTATCTGAGCTTTGGCCCGCAGGTCCTTCAACGCATCAAGCCACGCCGTCAACGGCTGTTGGGCTTGCCTGTCGGTGTAAATGCGGGTTTCCACAATGGTATCCTAAACGATACTATTTTGCCACTACGCGCAGGTGGACATGTGGACGATGCGCTGCGCGCACCCGGCGCAGTCCGCCGTGGACAACGCCAAAGCGTTGCCCACCGCCTTCGCCCACAGCCCCACACTACTATGAAATAAGAAATACCCAGGCTCCAGTACCGCGCCGCGTTAAATTGCCTTACTGCGACCTCCAACTTCCCGGTCCGCCAATGCGGGACAAACCGGGCGTGAAATGCGAATTGACGAGGGCGACAACACTGCGTGACGGCTGGATATCACTCTATGTGTGCCTCTGTGGCCCAATGTGTAGAATACACACGTGACCAGCGCCGACCTGATCCGCGAGATTCAACGTGCAGGCTGGCAGCTTGACCGGGTGAGCGGTTCGCATCACGTCTTCAAGCACTCCAAACGGCCGGGCATCGTGGTCGTCCCACACCCGAAAAAGCAACTTGGCATCGGTCTGGTCCACGCCATCCGGCGGCAGGCCGGTAAATGAAGGAGCCACGACATGCACTATCCCATCGCGATTGAGCCCGGTTCCAGCACCACTGCATGGGGCGTGGTGGTGCCTGATCTGCCCGGCTGTTTTTCCGCAGGCGATACCATGGAAGAAGCCATGGTTCAAGCGGAGGAGGCCATTGAGGTATGGATTGAAACCGCCATCGATGCGGGCGAGCTGATCCCTGTGCCGTCAGAAATCGAACCACTGCGCGCCGGACATCCGGAGCTCGAAGGCTGGCTGTGGGCGCTGGTGAAGGTGAACCCGGCCGCGCTGGATGACACGCTGGAGCGGGTCAACATCAGCTTACCCAGGCGAGTGCTGCACCGGTTGGACGCGCGTGCTCGCAGCGCCGGTGAAACGCGTTCAGGGTTCATCGCCCGCATGGCCGTACAGGCCTGAGTTTCGCCGCGCCATCCCGACGGGGAGAAAAGCGGGCTTCATTGCCCTGCCACCGCCGGACGCTCACGTCGCGCATCTTGAGGCCCCGCTCCACGTGACCACACCGTGACGACAAGGCGCGCCAACCCATCGCCGCTGCCTTTTATACCAATATTACGAAAGTTATCGCCCCCTTATAATTTCCATAAACTCCCTATAAACTGCCTCCATGGATCCGGTTGCCAACCCATACGCCCCCGGCGCCGGCACTCCGCCGCCCGAACTGGCGGGCCGCGGTGACCTGCTTGAGGGCGCGCGGATCGCGGCCGAGCGTATCCGTGCCGGGCGGCCGGCCAAGAGCCTGCTGATGATCGGCCTGCGCGGGGCGGGCAAGACCGTGTTGCTGGACCGGATGCGCAACGACGCAGAAGCGTCCGGCCTGCACACATTGCGCATCGAGGCGCCGGAAGGGCGTTCGTTGCCGGCCATCCTGGCG
>JAYUQC010000084.1:0-13043 GCA_043759735.1 Rhodoferax sp. | reverse complement strand
CGGTCGCCGGAACCTGACGGGTGGCGGGAGCCACGGCACTCGCGCCGCAACAGGCCGGCCGCAAACCCGGCTGACCGCTGGCCGGATGGCCGATGGGTCCGCGCCGGGTTCGCGATGGCGCCGGGCGGCACAATGTGGAAAATGCTGCGACAGTGCAGCCCTAGGGTCTCGCTGCCCGGCCCCAACCCAATCCTCCAATCAATCCCATGCACATTCTTTTTGTCGCCGACCCCCTGGAATCCTTCAAGATCTACAAGGACACCAGCTTCTCGATGATGCGCGAGCTGCAAAAGCGCGGGCATCGTCTGTCGGCCTGCGAAGTGACCGACATGGTCTGGGTTCAGGGCCACAGGGTCAGCGCCGGCGTGCGCGACATCGTGCTCACCGGTGACAAGCTGCACTGGTTTGACGCCGGCGCGACCGGGCTGGACCGGCGCCATGCTGCCCTCAAGGATTTCGACGCCATCGTGATGCGCAAGGACCCGCCGTTCGATGCCGAATTTTTCTATGCCACTCACCTGCTCGAGCAGGCCGAGCGCGAAGGCGCCCGGGTTTTCAACAAGCCGCGCGCGTTGCGCGACCATCCGGAAAAGCTGGCGATCATGGAGTTCGCTCAGTTCTGCGGCCCGACCCTGGTCACCCGCAATGCGCAGGATGTGCGGCAGTTCCATGCCGAGCATCGCGACATCATCCTCAAACCGCTGGACGGCATGGGTGGCACCGGCATTTTCCGGGTGCGCGACGATGGCATGAACCTGGGCGCGATCATCGAGACGCTGAACCTGGGCGGCGCACAGTCGCTGATGGTGCAGAAGTACCTGCCCGAGATCGTGCAGGGTGACAAGCGCGTGCTGCTGATCGGCGGCAAGCCGGTGCCGTTCTCGCTGGCCCGTATTCCGCAGGGAAATGAGGTGCGGGGCAATCTGGCGGTGGGCGGCAAGGGTGTCGCCCAACCGCTGTCGGCCCGGGACCGCGAGATCGGCGAGGCACTGGGGCCGGTGCTCGCCGCGCGCGGTCTGCTGGTGGTGGGAGTGGATGTGATCGGCGACTATGTCACCGAGATCAACGTCACCAGCCCGACCTGTTTCCAGGAGATCCACGACCAGACTGGCTTCGACGTGCCGGCGATGTTCGTCGATGCGCTGGAGGCGGCGCTGGCGGCGTGACGGGTACCTGGCGCGCTGCAAGCGTCGGCGCCCATGGTCGATCACTCGGGCCGGAAGTCAGCAGCCTTGAGCAGTTCGGCGCCTTCCTTGACCTCGGCGGCGATGTAGGCCTTGAACTGTGCCGGTGTCTCCGTCACCGGCTCAAAGCCCAGGCTCGCCAGTTGCCCGGACCTGGCGAGTTCGACAGTCGCCGTGTTGATGGCCGCGTTGAGCGTGGCGATGCGATCGGATGGGGTGTCCTTCGGCGCCCACACACCGTACCATGACTCGAATGTGAAGTCGGGCAGGCCGCTCTCCTTGAAAGTGGGAATGTCGGGAGCCAGGCTGCTGCGTTTGGCCGAGCTGATCGCGACTGCCTTGACCTTGCCCGACTTGGCCATTTGCTGCAGCGCAATCATCGAGTCCAACAGCATGTCGGTGTGGCCGCCGGCCACGTCCATCAGTGCCGGCTGCGTGCCTTTGTAGGAGACAACAGTCAATTTCAGGTCGGCTTGCCTGAGCAGTTTCAGCGTTGCCAGATGGCTCGGCGCGCCGGCAGCCGGAATGCCGGCGGTCCAGCGGCCCGGCTCCTGCTTCACCGCCGCCACGAAGTCGGCGAGTCTGGTCTGCGGCTTGGTCGTGGCAAGCACCAACATCAAGGGCGCCGTGCCGGTGCGTGCGACTGGCGCGAAGTCGACCTGCGGATCGTAGCTTGGTGCGCGCATGACGTGCTTGACCATCACGTGTGTGGCCGCCGAAAACAGTAGCGTGTAGCCATCCGCGGGCGCCGACTGCACCGCCTTGCCGCCGATCATGCCGCTGGCGCCGGGCTTGTTGTCGACGATCACCGTCATGTTCAGCTGCTTGCGCAGTTGTTCGCCGAGCAGCCGGGCGGCGGCATCCACTCCGCCGCCGGCGGCGAAGGGCACGACGATCACCAGTTTCCTGTCGCGCTCCGGGAAGTGGGTTGCCGCCTGCGCCAGGGCTGGCAGGATGGTCGTCAGCACGGTGGCCGCGAGTATTGGAATCAGTCGCATGTTATCTCCTCGAAATCCGGTGAACCATATTGCGGGAAGGCGCGAAGCCGCATCTTCCCATTGGAATGCAGTGGCCTTATCGAACCGGGCCCAGGTCGGCGGCACGCATCGCGTCGGCTATTTCCTTGTCGGCGCCATCGGCCAAAGGCAGCAGCGGCGAACGCACGGTGGCGTGTTCGAGGATGCCACGAGCCACCAACGCCCACTTCAACGCCACCGAACCTTCCATGTGCGAGCCACGGTGGTAGACGTTGGCCGTAACCGGCAGCAGCCGGTCGTGCAGTGCGCGTGCCTTCTTGTAGTCCTTGGCCTTGCCAGCGGCGATCATCTCGACCAGTGGCTCGGGGGCGATGCAGCCATAACCCACCAGGGCGCCATCGACGTCGAACATGGTGTGCAGCAGGTACTCGTCGTGGCAGGTCAGGATCTGCAGGTCGGGGCGCTCCTGGCGGATGACCGGAATCTCGCGGTCCCAACGCTTCATGTTGCGCACGCCGTTCTTCATCGCAAACACGCCGGGTTGCGCCGCGATGTCGAGCTGTGTCTGCAGGTCGTACGTGCACTTGGTCGCATCCGGATACTGGAACAGGATCAGTGGCAGGCCACTGGCCTCGTGAATGGCCTTGTAGCGGTTTTGTGGCGCACCCTTTTGGTAGCCAAAGCGCAGCCACCCGTGCGACGGGTAAACCAGACCGGCACTGGCGCCGGCTTTGACCGCCCGCTTGGCCTCCTCGGCGGCGACCTGTGTGCCTTCGAGCGTGATCCCGGCAATGATCGGCAGCTTGTCGCTGACCGCCTCGCGGAAGGCCTCGATGACCTTGCATTGCTCGTCGCGTTCAAGGAAGGTGCCTTCGCCGGCGTGCCCCAATAGCGTCAGGCTCTTGACGCCCGGCACGCTGGCCAGCCAGGCACCCAGGCGTTGAATGGCGGGGTAGTCGACCGCGCCGTCGCGGGTGAATGGGGTGATGGGGGCGGGGTTGAGGCCGCGCATATCGAGGGCTTGCATGGTGGTTTCCTTTTAGGGTGGTGGGTTGATGAGCCCGACTTTAGGCATTCAAACGTTCTTTGAATAGATAGAATTCACAGCTATCAGACTTGCCATAGTTGGCAATACAGAGGTTGCACCGTTGAATCCAGTCGCCGTCAAACTTTTCCTCGAAGTCGCTGATGCTGGGAGTCTGAACAAAGTGGCTGCTCGCCGGCAGACGGCACAGTCGCACATCAGCCGCCAGATCGCCGACTTCGAGGCGCAGTGCGGCGGGATCTTGTTCAGGCGCACCGGCCGCGGCGTGGTATTGACCGAATTGGGTCTGCGTGCAGCGGCCCGCCTGCGTCCGTGGCTGCAAGACACCGAGCGCCTGACGGACGAATTGCGCGCAGCCTCCGGAGAGATTGCCGGCGAAGTTCGACTGGGCATCATTCCGTCGGCCGCGCATCCGCTGATCACGCGCCTGTTCGCGCAGTTGATCCGGGAACACCCGAAGATTCGCCTCGACGTGGCGGAGTCGCAGGGAGCCGAGCTCGATGCGATGCTCGACAGCGGCGCGGTCGATCTCGCGATCTTGTTCCGGTTCCACAGGCCGAGCGGCAGTGATGAGTCGCTGCTGAGCGTGGCCAACACTTATCTGGTGTCCGCATCGGGCGATGCATTGACGCGCGTGCCGACGCTGAACTTCGCGCGCCTGTCGGGGCTGAAACTGGTGCTGCCACGCAGGCCCAGCCACTGGCGCAATGCGCTGGACGAGACAGCCCGGAGCCTGGGCTTCAGACTCGACGCGGTGGCGCAGGCTGACTCGCTGACATTGCAGAAGGAACTGGTCGCCGCTCAGCCCGGACTCTATTCGATTCTCGGTCCGTACTGCATCGCCGCCGAGTTGCGTTCCGGGCGCTTGCAGGCAAGCCGGCTGGTGCGGCCCGATCTTGTCCGCCATGTCACGTTGGCATTGCCCAGACACGGCAAGTCGTCGCCAGCGTGCCGGGTCGTGGCGGCGAATCTACGATCCTTGGTCGAGTCTTGGGGTCACCAGATCACGGAGCCCTGACGTGTGCGACATGCTGGGGTGATGGCTGGCTCGGGTCGTTCATACCGGTGCCTGCAGGACAAGTGGCTCCTTTGTCCTACACAGCTTCGTCCCGATTGCCCTTAGCACGGGGGATGATTCGGCATTAACCTGAGCTGCATCCGAACACCTATGGAGAGCAGTCATGAATTCAGTCATCTACATCGTCGGTCTCATCGTGGTCGTCGTGGCGATCCTGGGATTCTTCGGCTTGCGTTGAGCGCACCAGCTACGAGGCAGACCAGCTCCATGGCATCGGCTGGGTCTTGCAAAGGCCCGTAGGCACGCGTGGGTCTTCAGCCGGCCGGCACCCGGGCGAGCGGGACATTGAGCTGCGGGCAACCTTCGACAAAGGTCATGAACTGGCCCGGCTCCAGTGCGGTCCAGTTCTCGTTGGTGGTCAATGGCTCGGTGACGACGATCGCCAGCCGGTCTTCGGGGCAGTTGTGCTCGGACAGGTCCATCTTGATGTCGTCATCGCGCAGATGCACTTCTGTGAACGGATGTTGTCGTACCAGGTAATGCAATTGGGTGCTGGCATGTGCCCACAGGGCCTGCCCATTGCTGAGCAGGAAGTTGAAGGTTCCGTGCGCTGCGATCTGCGGCACCAGTTCCTGCAGTGTCAGGCTTAGTTCGGCGATGCTGGGTACGCCGGCGTGCGACTTCACCATTTCCTGCATCAGCCAGCAAAAGGCGCGTTCACTGTCGGTGTCGCCAACCGGACGGAAGTTGCCATGCAGGGACGGGGCATAGTCCTTCAGGTCCCCATTGTGCGCAAACACCCAATATCGGCCCCATAGCTCGCGCACGAACGGATGAGCGTTCTCGAGCGTGTTCGCGCCTACCGTGGCCTTGCGCACATGGGCGATCACGTTGTGGCTCTTGATCGGAAAGCTGCGCAGCATCTGTGCCAGCGGCGAGGTGGCGGCGCTTTCCTTGTCGACGAAGTGGCGGATGCCGCGCCCTGGCTGTTCGCCCTCGCTCTCGAAGAACGCGATGCCCCAGCCGTCGGCATGGTGGTCGGTAGCACCGCCGCGCCGGGCGAATCCGGTGAAGCTCAAGGTCAGACTGGCGGGCAGCCGGCTGTTCATTCCCAATAACTGGCACATGGTGCGATCATCTCGGGGGCGTTGGGGCGAACACTCGCCCGTCGCGGCCCGGTTCCCAGTTTAGCCGCGCGGTCTGGTCGTGCCAGGTACTATTGCCCCGAATGTTGTTGCGGTGCTCAATCCAATGGCAGGGCACGCAGGCGCCAGGCTGCCAGCAGCGCCAGCAAGCACAACGCGCCCAGTATCAGGAACGACTCGTTGAACGCGGCCAATCGCGCCGGGCTGCTGGCGATATGGGCCAACGAGTCGCCGTGGGCTGCCAGGCGCCATTCGAGCACGATGCCGCACAGGCTGACGCCCGCCGAACCGCCCAGCATCCGGGTGAAATTGAAGGCGCTGGCGCCTTGCGCGATCAGATCCTTGTGCAGCCCGCGCATGGCGCCCAGACTGAGTGAGGGCAGGATGAAACCCAGTCCGATGCGGCCCAGCACTGTGAACCCGATCACATACCAGATGGGTGTGTGCAACTGCACAACCAGGATCAACGCGAACGACAAGGCCAGCAGCGCCAGCCCTACGCTGACCAGGATATGGGCGGAGAAGCGGTCGGCCATCCGGCCCGCCAGCGCGATCGTGACGGCCAGCGCCAGGCCGGACGGCAGCAGGATGCTGCCGACATACGACGCCGACAGCTGCAGCCCCATCTGCATGTAGACCGGAATCAGGTAGGTCGAACCGAACAAGGCCATGCCGTAAATGAATGCGACGATGCTGCCCATTGCGAAACGCCGATCCAGGAACAGGTCCTGGTTCATCAGCGGCGAAGACGCTTCGCCGCGTGCCATCGCCGCGCCACATCGTGCCGGCGTAGGTGCTGCGGTAGCCGAACCGGCCCAGCATCCAGGGGGTCGTCAGCATCGCCACCGTCATTGCCATCATGAAGCCCGACGCCACCCATTGCGCGCGCTCCTGGCCGATCACGAAATGCCGGCTCAGGTCCGGCACCGCCACGTTGATGATGGTCGAGGACATGATGGCAGCGATGGATCCGGTCATCACCGCGAACAGCAGCAACCAGCGGTAACGCGCACCGTAGCGTGCCTGCAGTTCGGGCAAGGTGGCAGGGCGGGTCATCCGACCGGAGCCCCGTCAATGTTGAACCGGTCGGATCTGTCTGCGCGCCGGGCCGACTGCGGAAACGGCGGCCTTGTTGCCCCGTTCAAGTGCGTGGTTCAGACCACAACTTCCCGCCGGTGGCCCAGTTCTCGCGCTTGACGTCGGTGATCAGGACATCGACCGATTCGGGCGAGCCGCCCAGCACCTCGACGGTGACGCGGGTGATTTCCTGCACCAGCTTTTTCTTTTGCTCGATGGTGCGGCCTTCCATCATTTCGATGTGGTAAGTGGGCATGGAGACTCCTTGGAAGTTGTGGATGCGCAATCGGATGGGCGGCGGCCCGTGGACCGCCGAAAAATCGCTTCAGGCTGCCTTGGCTGTTGCCGCCGCACCTGTCTCGTCGGGTCGGCCGTCACGCTGGCCACTGCGGTGGCGAAGATCAGCAGGAACATGTGGTCCAGCGCGTGGCCCGGGTTGAGCACAAGCGAGGTGCCACGGTGAAGTTGCATGGTGGGCCGGGGTGTCGGACTTATGGGTCATTCTCGCGCAAGCCGCGGTCGGGCGGGTCATGGGTTGCGGTCGCAGCCAGAGCGCTATGTGGCGAACCCGATAATCCCGGTCATCCCAGCAATCGTTTCACGCATGCCCACCCTAGATTGGCTCAACCGCGCCGACGCCTTTACCAGTGCCGCCAAAGTGCCCTACTGGCTGTTGGAGCCAGTTTCGTTCCATGGACAACAGGATCGTGCGCAGGCCGATAACCTGCTGATTCAGGGCGATAACCAGGAAGCCATCAAGGCACTGATGCCTTTTTACCGTGGCCAGGCGAACTGCATCTCACGATGACCGCACATGAACTTAAGCAATGGCTGCACCACCGGTTTCCGCTGGAGAACGAACAGTGCGAGTTCAAGGAGTGGCGCAGCCTGAAATCGAGTATTTCGGGCAGAAAGGGTGAGGACCTGGTGTCCTACGTGTCTGCGTTGGCCAACATGGATGGCGGCTGTGTCGTGATCGGCGTGCAGGACAAGACGCTTCGGGTCACCGGCATTCAGGACTTCGCGGACTACACGCCTGAAAACGTTGTGCACCGCATTCTGGGCAAGACGCCCGGGCTGCCGTCCGTGGGATTTCGCGTCGAAGTGCTCGAAACTAGCGACACCAATGCGACGGTCTGGTTGATCCACGTGCCGCGCCATGCGCCGCGGCAGCCAGTGCTGGCGCATGACAAGGCATGGCAGCGTGACGGCGACAGCTTGACCGAGCTTCGCGAGGAGCGGCGCAAGGCGATCCTGACCGAACTGATCGTTGGCGAAGACTGGAGTGCCGAGATTGTCATGGGTGCTAGTGCATCCGATCTGGACCCCCCTCACCAAGGCACGAGAGAAGTACGCGGCCAAACACCAGCGCGAGCGCTGGGCGCCCGAGATCGCAGCCTGGAGCCTGGAACAGTTTCTGGACAAGGCCAAGATGACCCTGCATGGGAAGATAACGCGCACCGCTCTTTTGCTGCTCGGGCGTACGGAAAGCGCAGAACTGCTTTCGCCGAATCCTGCTGAAATCACGTGGAAGGGAGCCGTACACCGGAGATATACCGCAATCCACGGCTTGCGCAGGCCATGAATCTGGTCGGCATGATCGACAAGGCAGGTTCTGGCATTCGGGAAATGGTTGTGGCGCAGCGCAAGCGTTTTCTGCCGTTGCCGGACTACGAAGGCTCAACCTCCAACAAGACCGTGTTCAATATCTACGGCCAGACCATTGACGAAAACTTCAGCAAGCTGTTGATGGAGCGCGTCGACCTGCCACTGGAGCAAGTGGTTTGGCTGGACCGGGTGCAGAAAAAGCAGAGAGTTGATTCCATCCAGATAGGCGCGCTTCGAAAAGCCGGGCTGATCGAAGGGCGCAAGCCACACTGGACGGTGTCGGCGAGCGTCGCCGCGGCCACCGATGCGCAAAGCGAATACATCCTGAATCGGGCGTTCAGCGATGACTATTACAAGGACTTGATACTGCGGCGTTTGGAGAAATTTGGTCCCACCTCGGGTCGCGAGCTGCGCAGTCTGATTTGGGACAAGTTACCCAATATTCTGAGCGCCGCTGCCAAGGAGACCAAGGTGAAGAACCTGCGCACGGCCCTTCGGCTTCGAGGTTTGGCCGGCAAACGGATAGAAATTGATCCGGCAGGGCCAGCCCGCGGCCCGAACGCCATCTGGCGGCTCAAGCAAACTAAATGAGTTGTTTACCATGTCAGCTTGTGTAAACAACTTGGCACGGTCCAAGAATAATCTATTCAATTAAATCAATGGCTTAAGTTGTTTACGACGGCACATTTCCGATACAACTAAACAACCACGTCCATGAGCACCCTCGACCTCTTGAGAAACGCCGGGCCGCTCCCAAGCTTTCTGGCGCCGCCTCGGGGGACTTGGCGAAGCCAGGGCTGGGGCGTTCAAAAGCTACAGGACAAGGTAGCGCAACACAATGCGCTGGTGCCCGACTGTTGATTCAGCGCAATAGCCAGGGTAGGTCCGGGTCACCCCGCCGGCACCGACCCAACGCCAAACATCAGGAAGGCGCCGTAACTGCACGGCATCAGGTCCTCCCAATGTGCGAAGCCGAATTTCCACCGCGACGCTGGCCACCGCAGTCAGTCAGTCTTGACTTGCCCCGGCGTCCGGCCCAAACTGAAACTCGCGGCTGCCACCGGCCTTGGCCTGCCAGGCAACCCGCGTCGAGGAGGGCAGTCATGGATCATCCGTCAATGCCGCGCGCAGTGCCGCTCGCCAGTGTGCAGCGGCGCAAACTCCTGCTGGTGTCCGCGTTCGGCCTTGCGGGGGTGGCGTTCGCGCAGACCATTGCGCGCCGGGTACGCATCGCCTTTTTGAGTGGCGGGACGCCCGACGTCGGCGGACAGCGCAACATGATCGATCCGTTTGTCCAGGGCCTGCGCGATCTGGGCTACATCGACGGGCAGAACACCACCATCGACTGGCGCTGGGCCGAGGGTCGGACGGAGCGCCTGCCGGCGCTGCTGGCCGAACTGTTGCGGCTGGAACCCGACGTGCTGGTGGCGGTTGGCCCGCGGCCGGCCGAACTGGCGAAGAACCTGGGCCCGGTGGTGCCGGTGGTGGCGCTGGCCGTGAACAACCCGGTGCTCGATGGATTGGCGGCCAGCCTGGCGCGGCCGGGGGGCCATATCACCGGTATCAGTTCCTGGGGCATTGAACTGGTGGCCAAACGATTGCAGTTGTTCAAGGAACTGGTGCCGGGTGCGCGTCGCGTCGCGGTGCTGAGCAATCCGGTCACGGCTCCGGACAACCGGCCCTTGGTCCGCACGGGTTATGGGTATCACGGTCCCGCGGTCGTTGTTGCTCAGTGCCGACGAGGTGCTGCAGTGAGGCGGCGCTCTCTGGTGCTGGGCGGTTGCGGCCTGACGCTCGCGCGCCGGGCGCGGGCGCAGTCGGCTGGCCGCATGCGGCGCATCGGTGTATTGCGCTCGGGCCGATACGCCGGTGGCGCATGCCGCCGTGCGCTTGGCCCGTTATGTCGATCGCATCCGCAAGAGCGCCAATCCCGGCGATCTGCCGATCGAGCAGCCGAAGAAGTTCGCGTTGGTCATCAACATGCGGACGGCCAGGGCGCTAGGCCTGACAATCACGCGAACCCTGTTATTGCAGGCTGACGAGATCATTCAATGAAGCGACGCGAACTTGCCTGGCGTCTGGCCGGCATCTGTGCGGGTGCGGTCGGGCTCGCCCCCGCTGCCACCGCTCAGCCTGCATCCGGTATGCCGCGCATCGGCGTCCTGCGCTGGGGCGTGCCCGCCGACGAGGCACAGGCCGGCCTGACCAAGGCATTGTCGACTGGGTGCTCAAGGGGGCAGCGCCGGCGAGTCTGCCGGTGGAGGAGCCAACCGCCTATGAATTGGTCATCAACCTCAAGACCGCCAAGGCGATTGGCGTCACGGTTCCGAAGGGTGTGCTGCTGCGGGCGGACGAGGTGATCCAGTGACCGTTGCCAATCCGCCGATGCTGTATAGCCAGCCTGTCGGGCTCGGAGCACAATGGCGCCGATGACCGATCCGGCGACAATTGCCACGCACCTCCCACCGCCGCAAAACCGCCTGCGCGGTCGCCTGTTTCGCAAGTACCTGCTACTCATCATCTCGCTGGTCAGCGTGGCGCTGCTGGCGTCGGGCGGCATCGGGCTGTATTTTTCCTACCAGGAGAACCGCTCGGCGCTGGCCAGCCTGCAGCACCAGGTCGCCATCGGCGCCTCGTCGCGCATCGACCAGTACGTGCGCCAGATCACACAGCAACTGTCGTATGCGGCATTGCCGCAGATCGACCCCGCTGATGTGGAACTGCGCCGCATCGAATTCCTCAAGCTGCTGCGCCAGTCGCCGGCAGTGACCGACGTGTCGCAGATCGATGCGAATGGCCGCGAGCAGATCGCCGTCTCGCGGCTGGGCATGGACGTGGTCGCCTCCGGCAAGGACCGCGCGCAGGAGCCCGCGTTCGTCAATGCGAAGCCGGGTCAGCCCTGGTTCAGTCCGGTGTATTTTCGCAAGGAGACCGAACCTTATATGACGGTCGCGCTGCGCGCCGGCGGCGACAAGGGCGCGGTCACGGTGGCCGAGGTCAACCTCAAATTCATCTGGGATGTGGTCTCGCGTGTCAAGGTCGGCGAGAAGGGCAAGGTCTATGTGGTCGATCGCGTCGGCTTGCTGGTGGCCGATCCGGATATCGGGCTGGTGCTGCGCAAGACGAGCATGGCGGCACTGCCGCATGTCAAGGCGGCGGCCGATTTCGAGACCGCCGATGAACCGGCGATGCTGTCGGTCGATCTGAATGGCGTAGCGGTGTTGACCGCGGTGTCGCGCATCGAGCCGCTGGGTTGGACCGTCTTTGTCGAGCGGCCGGTGTCCGAGGTGTATGCGCGGCTCGATGCGTCGATCCTGCGCACCATCGCCTTGTTGCTGGCGGGCCTGCTGGTCTCGGCGCTGGCCGCCTGGGCACTGGCGCGCAGCATGGTGAAACCCATCCACGTGCTGGACGAGGGAGCCCGGCGCATTGGCGCGGGCGAGCTCAGTCAGCAGATCGAGGTGCGTACCGGTGACGAGTTGCAGGGCCTGGCCGAGCAGTTCAATGCGATGACGGCGCAATTACGCGAGTCCTATGCCGGTCTGGAGCGCAAGGTCGAGGCACGCACGGCCGAGGTGACCCAGGCATTGGAGTACCAGACCGCGATCAGCGATGTGCTTCGTGTCATCAGCGAATCGCCGACCGATGTGGCGCCGGTGTTCGAGGCCATCATGACCAGCGCGACGCGCCTGTTCGGCGTCCAGATCGCCGCGGTGTTCCGGTATGACGGCGCGCTGGTGCACCTGATCGGCACCAAAGGCTGGTCCGAGACGGCGCAGCAGGACGCGCGCCGCCTGTACCCCGCACCGCCGAATCCGGAGATGCTCAGCGGGCGCGTGATCCTGTCGGGTCAGGAGCAGACCATCGTCGACACCCACGCGGATGCGGGCTACGACCAGCAGACAGCACATGTGGGCGAGTGGCGCCGCATGATGGGCGCGCCGCTGGTTCGCGACGGTGCGGTGGTGGGCGTGCTGGTGATGGCCTGGTCGCAACCCGGCGTGACGCCGCGCCATGAACTCGACCTGCTGCGCACCTTCGCCGACCAGGCGGTGATCGCGATCGAGAACGTGCGGCTGATCAACGAGACGCGCGAGGCGCTCGAGCAGCAGACCGCGACTGCCGACATCCTGCGCGTCATCAGTGGCTCGGTTACCGATACCCAGCCGGTGTTCGACGCGGTCGTGCATAGCTGTCAGAAGCTGTTCAGCGGCAAGGCGGTCGCGCTGGCGCTGCCGGTGGGCCGGATGATCGAGTCCAAGGCCTATGTCGACGACAGTGGCGAAGGAACGAAAGGAATCGAGGTGCTAAAGCCCTGGCCGCTGGACGCGGGCAGCGGCGCCGGTGCCTGCATCCTGCAGTCCCGGGTGATCGCGGTGGCCGATACGCATGAAGGCGCCATCACGTTCTGGCGCATGAAGGACCTGGCGGTCGCGCTGGGGTACGGCTCTGCCCTGTTCGTGCCCTTGATGCGCTCGGGCACGGCGATCGGCTGCCTGGCGATCCTGCGCGCGGCCAAGGGCAGCTTCACGAGCAAGGAGATCGCGCTGGCCCAGACCTTCGCCGACCAGGCGGTGATCGCGATCAAGAACGTGCGGCTGTTCAACGAGACCAAGGAAGCGCTCGAACGGCAGACGGCGACGGCAGAGATTCTCAAAGTGATTGCGCGCTCGCCGAATGACACGCAGCCCGTCTTCGACGCGATCGCGCACAGCGCCGTCCGGTTGTTCGGTACGTCCGTGGTTCTGCGGCTGGCCAAGGGTGATCGCATGGAGAGGGTGGCCGAACTGGCTCCCGGGGAGGCGCGGCCGAAACGGGGCGCGAGCACCAAACTTGACGAGGCGTCTTTTTCCGGGCGCACGATTCTTCGCCGCGAAGTCCTGCACATGCCCGACATCGAGGCCGAGAATTGGGTCTGGCCGGAAACGAGAATGCTTCAGCGGGCGGCGGGAATGAACTCGGCGCTGTTCGCGCCCATGATGCGTGACA
>JAYUQC010000083.1:0-37282 GCA_043759735.1 Rhodoferax sp. | reverse complement strand
AGATCCCACGCATGGATATCGAATTCCGTGATGTCGAATTTTGAGTCCGCATGATCGTCCTCGACACCAACGTCATCTCGGAGCTGCGGAAGAAGCCGCACAACCAGGATCCCACGGTCTGCGCCTGGTCGCAGACCTACCCTGCGAGTGCCTTCTATCTGACGACCTTGACGATCTTGGAGATCGAACGCGGCACATTGATGGAGGAGGCTAGGAATTCGCCGCAGGGATCGGTCCTGCGCACTTGGTTCAACGCGCTTCGCATCGCCTACGCGGGCCATGTGCTGCCCTTCAACGAAGGGGCGGCCATTCGCGCTGCTCAACTCGCAGGCGGCAACCGTCCTTCGGTGGACCTCATGATCGCCGCCATTGCGCTGGAATTCGGCTACGCCGTTGCGACGCGCAACGTGGCGCATTTCAACTTCTCCGGTCTTGCAGTCGTCGACCCATGGACCTGATCCGGCGCCGTAGGTCGTCAATTTCGAATCGTGCACGCGGCGCCTACGACTCGATTCGGGTCGGCGGCCACACTCTATGGGCCAGCCCGCCTCAGACTTGGATTCAGTTGAAGCTTTGGACGGCTGCCTCCAGGCAGTGAAGCCAATCTTCCCAAAGTCGGGACGTGGCCGGGAGCGTCAGTCCAGTTCGACGCCCGCCAGCTGACAGTCGAGCGGCTCCGTCGTGCACGCACTAGGCGGCTGATCGTCCTACGACTCAAATCTCAGTCTGCTCGGAGATCTCCAGGGCGTCGTCGACCTCGATGCCCAGGTATCGCACCGTCGACTCAAGCTTGGAATGTCCAAGCAGCAGTTGAACGGCGCGCAGGTTTTTCGTCCGGCGGTAGATCAGCGTCGCCTTGGTGCGACGCATCGAGTGCGTCCTGTAGTCGGCGTGGTCCAGACCCAGTTCGTCGACCCGGTGTCTGAGGATTCGGGCGTACTGCCGCGTCCCCAGGTGTGGTGAGTCGTGCAGCCGGCTGGGGAAGAGGAATTCCTCCGGCTTCAGACCGGCCACCTTTATCCACGCCTGCAAGGCGTCCCGGGCCGCCTGCGTGATCTCGAACTGCACCGGGCGCTGCGTTTTGTGCTGCATGACGATTGCGCGAGTCGCCACCTGTTCGCCATGGCATACGTCTCGGACTTTGAGAGCGACGAGGTCGCACCCGCGCAGCTTGCTGTCGATGCCCAGGTTGAAGAGCGCGAGCTCACGCAACCGGCCCTCCATCTGGAGACGCACGCGTAGCGCCCAGATGTCCTTCAATTTGAACGGCGCCTTCTGCCCGACGATCTTGCCCTTGTTCCACGGCTCGCGATGGATGGCGTTGCCTGCGTTTTCCATGATGGTCTCCCATCGAGTTGAGGGCCGCACACATTGTGGCGACCGACTCCTTACGCTGCATCGCAGGCGACCAACTGGTGTCGTCCGAACAAAGCGCAACGCTAAAAATTACCGTCGCACACTTTAGGCCAACAACGTATTAAAACTCCGGCAAAGCATGGAGGCGATGGTGGGCAGCAGGGGCCATTGAACGAGCGTACAGTTTGGCGCTTCCACCCTTGCGCAACACCCATGACCACCATCCGTCCGAGCATCGCCGATAAACGCCGCAGCTTGCGTCAACTGCACGAGGCAGACTGCTTCGCCATTCCCAATCCGTGGGATGTGGGCAGCGCGCGCTACCTGCAGAGCCTGGGCTTCAAGGCCTTGGCCAGTACCAGTGCCGGCTTCGCCTGGTCGCGCGGGCACGCCGACAACCAGGTGTCGCGCGACATGGTGCTGGCGCATCTGCGCGAGCTGGTTGATGCGACGGACCTGCCGATCAATGCCGACTTCGAGGGCGGCTTTGCGCCCGATGCGGCGGGCGTCGCCGAGAGCGTGCACCTGGCCATCGAGACCGGTGTCGCCGGGCTGTCGATCGAGGACTCGACGGGCGATGCCGCGCATCCGTTGCATGCGATGGGTGTGGCGGTCGAACGGCTGCGCGCGGCGCGCAAGGCGATCGACCAATCGGGCGCCGACGTCCTGCTGGTTGGGCGAGCCGAATGCTTCCTGGTCGGTCGCCCCGATATCTTGAAGGTCTGCCAACCTGGTGGATGTCCCTCCCGTTGCCGCCAACCTGACCGCCCGCCAACAAGCAGCACTTGCCTTCATGCCTAATACCGACCACAATAAAGCACCTATTTTGGCTTGATACTGAGACACACCATGGAACAGGTTCTCGCTTCGCGCTCGGTGAGCATCACCGAACTCAAACGCAGCCCCAGCGCCGTTCTCGAACAGGCCGGTTCCGAACCCGTGGCGGTGCTGAACCACAACCGGCCGGCCGCCTACCTGTTGTCGCCTCACGTTTACGCGTCCATGCTGGAACGGCTGAATGCCGACTTGCGGCAGTCCATACAGGAAGGTATTGACAGCGGCCCGGCCACAGCGGCCGATCAGGTACTCGACGAGCTGAATGCCCGCTATGCCGAACCCGGCAGCAAGCTCACCACCAAGCCCGGCGGCAAGCGCAAGGCTTGATGGCCGTTGTCACCTTCTCGCCGAAGTCTCGGCAAGACCTGCTCGACATCGGCGATAACATCGCCAAAGACAGCCGCGCCAACGCTCGGAGTTTTGTCGGCAAACTGATAGAGCAGTGCAAGCGCATCGGCAATGCACCGTTGGGCTACGCTGGCCGCGAGGATCTGATTCCCGGCCTGCGGCTGGCGGCGTTAGGCCGCTATGTGATTTTTTTGCGCGTGATTGATGGTGCGGTGCGAATCGAAAGGGTCTTGCATGGCGCCCGTAATCTGCCTGCGGTACTCAAATCCGATCAGAAATCCGAATGAGGTGCGACAACCCTTGGATTCGACAACAACGATGTTGCTGTCGCGAAGGTCTGCTGCCGGCACAAGCCGACGCTCGATCCATGTCGGCCCGAGTGTCTCCATTGGGTCGGGGCTTGCCCGCCACCCAAGTCCAGCGAATACCCGCTTACGCTGCATTGCAACCGACCAACCTGATCCAGCCCGTCTTGTCGGACGCGAAGAGATATCGTCCGAACAAAGCGCGACGCTAAAAATTGAACATGGTGGTGTCCGTGCAAAAAATGGGAAATCAGCCTGACTGGTTTGGCATGCCGAGATCGCGAAAGCGCTGTACATCCGGGCCGGGTTCGAATTCGTCGAGTTCGATCAACTGGCGCAACTCGATCACCGCTTCCTTGCCCTCGCCAGCGGGATTGGGAAAGCGGCGCGACCATTCCATCGCCTCCTCGCGGCTGCGCACCTGGATCAGGGTGTAGCCGGCAATCAATTCCTTGGCCTCGGCAAACGGGCCGTCGACCACACGGCGCCCCTGGCCTTCGTAGTGGATGCGCCAGCCGTTGCGGCTCGGATGCAAACCTGCTGCGTCGAGCAACACGCCGGCCGACGCCAGTTCCTCGTGGAAGGTGGCCATTGCCGGCATCAGGGCCGGGTCGTCGGGCGTGGGAGTTGTCTCCGCCTCGAACGCGTCGCAGGATTTCACGATGATCATGAAGCGCATGGCATCTCTCCTTGGTACTCTGACCATACGACGAATGAGCCTGCACCGTTTCGACTGGCCGCGCCCGGGTGGAAACCCTGGATCCGCGTCCGGCCGACATTGGCGCCGAGGCTCAGTGGCGCAACTTGTAGCCCGTCTTGAACACCCACCACACCACCCCCAGGCAGATCGCGAGAAACGCCAGCGTCATGCCGGTGCTGACCGCAATGTGCACGTCGGCCACGCCATAGAAGCTCCAGCGAAAGCCACTGATCAGGTACACCACCGGGTTGACCAGCGACACCTTTTGCCACAGCGGCGGCAGCATGTTGATCGAATAGAACGCGCCGCCCAGGAAGGTCAGCGGCGTGACAACCAGGATCGGAATCACCTGCAGTTTCTGGAAGTTGTCGGCCCACAGGCCGATGATGAAGCCGAACAGGCTGAAGGTGATGGCGGTGAGCAGCAGGAAAGCCAGCATCCAGAACGGGTGGGCGACCTCATACGGCACGAAGATGCGCGCGGTGGCCAGGATCAGCAGACCCAGCAGCACCGACTTGCTGGCCGCAGCCCCGACATAACCGACCAGCACCTCGATCCAGGATACCGGCGCCGACAGCAGCTCGTAAATGGTGCCGGACCATTTGGGCATGTAGATGCCGAACGAGGCATTGGAGATGCTCTCGTTGAGCAACGACAGCATGATCAGGCCAGGGATGATGAAGGCGCCGTAGCTCACGCCATCGATGTCGCCCATGCGCGAGCCGATGGCGGTGCCGAACACGATGAAATACAGCGAGGTCGACAGCACCGGCGAGACGATGCTCTGGGCCACGGTGCGAAAGGCGCGCGCCATCTCGAAGCGGTAGATCGCGCGGATGCCATGGACATTCATGCCGGGGCCTGCGCCGGTTTGCGCACCAGGCTGACAAAGATGTCTTCGAGCGAACTTTCGCTGGTCCGCAGGTCCTTGAACTCGATCCCTTGTTCGCTCAGCGTTCGCAACAGGCCGGCGACGCCGGTTTCCTCCTGCTGCGTATCAAAGGTATAGGTCAGCGTGAGCCCGTCGCTGGAAAGCGCGAGCGTCTGGTCAGACAGCCCTTTCGGCGGCGAGGTCAGCGCGCGCTGCAGGCTGACGGTGAGTTGTTTCTTGCCGAGTTTGCGCATCAGCACCTGCTTGTCCTCGACGACGATCAGCTCGCCATGGTTGATCACACCGATGCGGTCGGCCATGTCCTCGGCTTCCTCGATGTAGTGGGTGGTCAGGATGATGGTGGTGCCGCCTGCGCGCAGTTCCCGCACCATGCGCCACATGTCGTGGCGCAGTTCCACGTCGACGCCGGCGCTGGGCTCATCCAGGAACAGGATGGACGGCTCATGGGACAAGGCCTTTGCAATCAGCACCCGCCGCTTCATGCCGCCTGACAGCGTCAGGATCTTGCTCTTGCGCTTGTCCCACAGCGACAGGTCGCGCAACACCTTCTCGATGTGGGCCGGATTGGGCGCCTTGCCGAACAGGCCGCGGCTGAAACAGACCGTATCCCAGACCGACTCGAATGCATCGGTGTGCAGTTCCTGCGGCACCAGGCCGATGGCCGCACGTGCCTGGCGATAGTCGCGCAGCGTATCGTGGCCGCCAGCGATGACACTGCCCGCGCTGGCATTGGCGATGCCGCAGATGATGTTGATCAGTGTTGTCTTGCCGGCGCCGTTGGGTCCGAGCAGCGCGAATATCTCGCCGCGCCGGATATCCAGGTTGACATGCTTGAGGGCTTCGAAGCCGTCGGCATAGGTCTTGCTGACATCGCGCACCGACACGATGGCATCGCCAGTGGTACAGCCAGGAGAGCTTGGTGTCATGGGTGTGCGATTGTGACCGGAAATTGCGGACGTACGCGCGTGCATCGCAGGGTTCTTGCTGGCAGATCAGGATGCGCCAGCTTCTTCCCGCGCCCGGATCTTCGCATGCACATACGCGCCCTTGGGTATGTGCAGCAGATCGGCCACCCGCCACATCACATGGCGCTCATGGTCACTCAGATGGCCGTCCGCGTAGGCGACCCGCCACATGTGTTCGATCATGCGCAGTTTCCGGGGCATGTCGAAATTGTCGTTGATGCGCGAGGTGAAGCTGAACAGGTCGGTCGCCTGCCTGGCGGCGGTCTGGGCCAGTTCGGCGAGCCGATCGGCCTCGTCGACGCCAAGGGCGAACTTGTCGCGCAGGGCAGCCAGCACGGCCTCGCGCTCGCCCGTGTGAAAGCTGGCATCGGATCGCATCACCTCCACCAACATGACCGCGGTGGCCAGTTGCAGCGCATGCTCCTCGGCGCGCGGGTCGGCGGTCCCGGTCAGCGGATTGAGACTATCGAACAGGTCCTTGAGCGTTCTGAGCATGGTGCAATGATGGCATGGAGCCCGCAACAGGGTGATACCGACCCTAAAACATGCCCAACACCAGCCCGTTGCCCAGCGCCTCTCCCATTTCCTCGCAAGCCAGCAGGTCGGACGATCCGATCGTCTTGGGCGCGAGAATCGCATCGGGAGTCTGGGCATGGGTGCAGACGATCAGCGATTCGGCCACCTTGCGCAGCCGCCAGCCGGTTGCGATGCGCTCCACCTGGCGCACCGCATTGCTGCCGTCGCTGCCGGCGCATACCAGCAGGCCGTACGGCCTGGCGTTGATCTGCTCCAGCGCCGGGTAATAGCAACGGTCGAAAAAGTCCTTCATCACACCAGCGACGGCGGCCAGGTTCTCAGGCGTCGCGAACAAATAGCCCTGGGCGGCCAGCAGATCGTCAGGGCCGGCGTCCCGGGCGCGCAGCAAGCGCACCGCAAGCCCGTCGGCGCGTGCGGCCCCCCGATGGGCGGCGTGCGCCATCTGCTCGGTGCCGCCCG
Source organism: Rhodoferax sp. (assembly GCA_043759735.1). Classification (GTDB taxonomy): domain Bacteria; phylum Pseudomonadota; class Gammaproteobacteria; order Burkholderiales; family Burkholderiaceae_C; genus CAISIP01. The sequence continues at coordinate 30,883 of JAYUQC010000083.1, read as the reverse complement.
TGGCAGAGTGGTAGACGATCAGCAGCGTTGGCTGTGCAGTGGGCGTGGAGACCATGGGGCTGGCGCTTGTGCGGGGCTGCTCAGCATAAACGAAGGTACGCGATACCAGACGTCGCCACCCGCGGTGGCAGGTGGGTCGCTAATGGCCGATGGTGCCCGCGCCGCGCCCAAAGCGGTCAGGCGCGAACCACTGCAAGGGTATGCCCGGTGGCTCGCCGGATGCCAGTGCCGCCACGATCCGCCCCGTATGCGGCGCTCCCGTGAGGCCGAGGTGCCCATGCCCCGCGGCGACAAAAATGTGGGGATGGTTCGGCAAGGCGCCGATTGCCGGAAGGCTGTCGGGCATTCCCGGCCGGGGCCCCATCCACCGGGTGCCCTTGTCGAGTCTGGCATGGGGGAACATGCGCAGCGCATGTTTGCGCAGGTTCTCGGCTCGGCGCCAGGACGGTGGATCGTCGGCCAGGCCCAGTTCTTCGGTGCCAGCCACGCGCAGTCCCATTTCCATGGGAGTGACCGCGAAATGCAGCTCGAGTTCGCTGACCACATGGCGCAATGCGATGCCAGGCTCGGCAAACGTCATGTGGTAACCCCGCTCGGCGATCAGCGGCAATGCCAGGCCCAGGGGCTCGGTCAGCGCACGCGACCAGGCGCCTGCCGCAATCACGACCGCATTGGCCTCGATCGGCGCCCCTTCGCTATGGAGGACGACGCTAGCGCCCAGCGGTTGCAGCTGCCGCACGTCGGCCCGCAGCAAGATTCCGCCGTGCCGTGCGAACAGGTTCGCATAGGCTTGGGTCAGTCGAAATGGATTCGCGCTGTACCCCATCGGCCCCATGCGCACAGCGCGTGTGTACTGCGCAGACAACTCCGGTTCGGCGTCGCGCAGCGCGGCCCCTTCCAGCACCTCGATCTCGGCGCCGCGCTCGCGTCGCAGCTGCCATGCCAGGCCATTGATCAGATCGATTCCGTTTGCATCGCGATGCACATACAGGCCGGGCCTTGCCTGCACCAGTTCCGGCACGCCCGCCCGCAGTGCCAACGCGCGGTGCAGCTCCAGCGCGCTGCCATACAGTGCCTTCATCGCGTCGGCCGTCACCCGCACCCGTTGCTGCGTTGCTGCCCGGCGAAAATGCAGCAGCCAGGGCAGCGTGCGCCGCCACGATGCCCAACGCAGCACCAGCGGACCGCCAGGGTCCAGCAACATGCGCGGCAGCTGCCACCCGAAACCGGGCATTCCGACCGGTACGACTGCCGCGGCAGCCACGATGCCGGCGTTGCCGAACGAGCAGCCCATACCCGGATCGAGTCGATCGACGATGGTCACGGCCCAGCCGCGCTCTTGCAGTTCGATGCCCGTGCAGATGCCGACAATGCCGGCACCCACCACGACAGCCCGGCGGCAGCTGCTCATGGCCGGGCCGCCGCCTGTGACCATCGGAGCGTATCCATCAGTCTTCCTTCTTCCGGCCCGCGAACTGCGTGAATACCAACAACAGCGCGGTCACCGCCACGATGATCGTCGAGATCGCCGCGATGGTCGGGTCTACCTGGTCCCGCAGGGCGTTGAACATATTGCGCGTGAGTGTCGAGTTGTCGCCGCCCGAGATGAACAGCGCCACGATGATCTCGTCGAACGAGGTCAGGAACGCCAGCACGGCGCCCGTGACGACCGAGAACTTGATCTGCGGCAGCGTCACCATCATGAAGGCGCGCAGCGGCGAGGCACCCAGGCTGCGCGCCACGCGCTCCTGATCCATGTCGAAGGTGCGCAGGGCCGAGCCCACGACCAGCATGACGACGGGAATCGCGAGCATGCTGTGCGCCAGTACCAGCCCGAGCAAGGTGTTGACCAGCTTGAGCTGGACGTAGGAGTAAAAGACGCCGATGCCGATCAGGATCACCGGCACCACCATCGGTGCCAGCAGCAGCATCGTGAGCCCGTTGGCGTAGCGCAGGCGCGAGGCATGCAAGCCATAGGCTGCCATGGTTGCCAGTGGCGTGGACACCACCGCGGTCAGGAATGCGGCCTTGAGCGAGGTGCCGGTGGCCTGCATCCAGGCACTGGACTGGAAATAGGTGCGATACCAGCGCAGCGACCACTCGCGCGGCGGAAACTCCAGATACTGCGACGCCGAAAACGACATCGGGATCACCAACAGGGTGGGCAACACCAGCAGCACCATGACGACAATCGCCACCCCATACAGCCACAGCCGCGCGCCGTGGCTGATCTGGGTCTCGGTCGCCGGACTCTTGAGCCAGCTCACAAGAAAACGCCGGGCCGCTCCCAAGTTTTCTGGCACCCCCTCGGGGGGCCTGGCGAAGCCAGGGCTGGGGGCGCTCATAAGGATACCCTCGCGCGACGCGCTGCGGTGCCATGAGCCTTGGGAACGGCCCGGCGGGTCATTGTTGTACCTTCATGCCTTGCCCCGCCCGCCCATCACACCTTCCATCCGAACGAGCCGGCTGGCCCCCAGTACCAGCAAGGCGGTCAACACCAGTAGCACCACGCCCAGGGCGCTGGCGGCGCCCCAGTTGAAGAACAGCTCGATGTCGTTGGCGATCCGGCTCGACACCATGATGACCTTGCCGCCGCCGAGCACGGCAGGCGTGACGTAGAAGCCCAGGCACAGAACGAACACGATCAGAATGCCGGTCACCAGGCCCGGCATCGCCAGCGGGAAGAACACCAGCCAGAAGCTGCGCAGCGGGCCCGCGCCCAGGTTGGCGGCGGCGCGCAGATAGTTGCGGTCGATGGCACGCATCGCCGAATACAGCGGCAGCACCAGGAACGGCAGCATCACGTGCACCATCCCGACCAGCGTGCCGGTCAGGTTGTGCACCAGGGCCAGAGGTTCGTCCCACAGGCCGAGCTCGATGCCCCAGGTGTTGATCAGGCCCCGGCGCTGCAGCAGCACCAGCCAGGCATAGGTGCGCACCAGCAACGAGGTCCACAGTGGCAACAGCACCGCGATCATGCACAGGTTGGCCGCGCGTTTCGGGATCTCGGACAGAAAGTACGCCAATGGATAGCCCAGCAAAATGCAGATGACTGTGGTCAGGGCGCTGACCTGGAAGGTGGTCAGGAAGGTGCGTCGGTAGGATGGTTGGTCCCACATGCGCTGGTAGTGTTCCAGGCTGAACGCACCTTGGTCCGACAGCAGCGACAGATAGAACAACCAGCCCACCGGCGCCAGCATGGTGACCAGGATCAGCAGCAGGGCGGGTGCCACCAGGCTCAGCAGTCCCAGACGCTCGCGCATCGCGCTTCGGCGCAATGCCTGTGCATTGGGAAGCGTGGTCACGCTGCCGGCTCCCGGTCGAGCAGCACCGTGTCCTGGATGCTGACCGACAGGCGCAGCGGCGTGCCCGGCGCCATGGATAGCGCCGATGTGCTGCGCACACCGACCTCGGCGCCATCGGCCAGTGCCAACTGGAACAAGGAACTGTCGCCCTGGTAGACCGTCGCCACCAGCGTGGCGTCGACGGTGTTGCAGGCTGGATCGGCCGCGTCACCGGCCGCCAGCAGGCGCAAGCGTTCGGGCCGCAGCATCAGCAGCCGTTGGCCATCGGCCAGCGGCTGCGTGGCGGTTCGCAGCAGCTGGTTCCCCAGGCGCACGCGGCCGTTTGCCACGGTCACCGGCAGGAAGGTCGATTCACCGATGAACTCGGCCACGAACTTGTTCTTCGGGCGCTCGTAGATCGCGCGTGGCGTGTCGAGTTGCATGATGCGCCCACTGTGGATGACGGCGATGCGGTCCGACATGGTGAGCGCCTCGCGCTGGTCGTGCGTGACATAGACCGTCGTCATGCCCAGCGTGTCATGCAATTGGCGCAGCTCGATCTGCATATGTTCGCGCAGCTGCTTGTCCAGCGCCGACAGGGGCTCGTCCATCAGCATGATGCGGGGCTCGAACACCATCGCCCGCGCCAACGCCACGCGCTGGCGCTGGCCGCCCGAGAGCTGGTCGACACCGCGGCCACCGAATCCACCCAGGCGCACCATCGCGAGCGCGCGCTCGGCCCGTTGTGCCAATTCGGGTGGTTTGACACCGCGCAGCTTGAGCGCAAAGCCGACGTTGTCGGCCACGCTCATGTGCGGGAACAGCGCGTAGTTCTGGAACACCATGCCGACGCCGCGCTTGTGCGGCGGCACGCAGACCATCTCGGTATCGCCGAACTTCAGGCTGCCACCGTCGGGCCGGGTGAAGCCGGCCAGTACGGTCAACAAGGTGGTCTTGCCAGAGCCCGACGGCCCCAGCAATGTCAGGAATTCGCCGCTGCGTATCTCCAGATCCACATGGTCCAGCGCGAAGGTCTTGCCATAACGCTTGGTGACCTGCGCAATGCTGATCGGAAGTGACGCGTTGCTCACAGGGGCGGGCCTGGGGGCGTAGCGCTACTCGGTCAACATGTTCTGGTACAGCTCGGAGGCGCGGGCCTCGTTCTTGGTGTACCAGTCCAGGTTCACCGGCAATTGCTTGGCCGCGTTGTCGGGGTACGACGGCAAGGTCTTGGCATAGGCCGCGCTGATGGCCCCACCTTCGTAGGCCTTCTTGTTGGTCGGGCCATAGGTGATGTACTTGGTGAACTCGGCCTGGTATTGCGGCTTGCTGATCTCATTGAGGAACTTCATCGCCAGCGCCTTGTTGGGCGCGCCCTTGGGTATGCCGTAGCAGTCGTAGTCGAGCAGGGCCTGGTTGAAGGTATAGGCGACCTTGGCGCCATCCTTGGCCGCGACATCGAAGCGGCCGTTCCAGCCGGTGACCATGTCGACCTCACCGTCCTTCATCAGCTGCGCATGTTGTGCGCCGGAAGCCCACCACACCGCCACGTGGGGCTTGAGCTCCTTGATCTTCTTGATGGCGCGTTCGATGCCGCCCGGCGCGGACAGCACTTCATACACCTTGTTCGCCGGCACACCGTCGGCCATCAACGCCGGCTCCAAAGCGCCGGCGACAGATTTGCGGTAGGAGCGCTTGCCGGGAAATTTCTTCACGTCCCAGAAGTCGGCCCAGCTTTGAGGGCCCTTGTCGCCATAGGTCTTGGTATTCCAGGCCAGTACCGTGGAAAACACGTCCCCGCCCACACAGTGCTCCTGCGCCAGCCCCGGTGCAAAACTCGAAACATCGATGGCCTTGTAGTCGAGCGACTCCAGCAGGCCCTCGGCGCCCGCCCGCGCGGCACTGCCCGAGCCGCTGGCGACAACGTCCCAGGCGACCGCACCCGCCTTGACCTTCAGGCGCAGATCGGCAATGCCGGAGTAGGTTTCTTCTTTGACGGTGATGCCCATCGCTTTGGCCGCCGGCTGGAACAGGGCCTTGCTCTGAGCCTCCTGGTAGGAACCGCCGAATGACACTACGGTCAATTGGGCTGTGGCTTGACCCGAAAAACCGACCACCAGAAGCAGGGTTGCCAGGTTGACGACCCGTCCCAGAGTACGCTTGTTGATCATGAGAATCTCCAGTTGATGCTGCACGTAGCCGGTATGGCCGGAACTAGTTCGGGTTGTCTCCCCATCTGCACTGTAGGAACCAGATGGTCGCGATAGTAGGGCCATTCTCGAAACATCACCATACCATTTTCGATTTCCGCGCACGCCAGGCGATGCGCGCCGAGAACGCCGTCCACCGCGCCGGTCATGGGCGCTCGCTGACCCGGTAGGTCGCGCGCTCGAGCCACTGCGGATGGATGTCCACGCCCCATCCTGGTCCATCGGGCAAGTGCACCTTGCCACCGCGCACCTGATAGGGCGATTCGACGAACAGGCCTTCCTGCCAGGGGTAATAGTCTGGTCCCTCGATCGACAACTCCAGGTACTTGCCCGGATTGGGAATCGCGCACAGCAAGTGCATCGTGAACAGCGTGACCATCGACAGGTTCGCGCTGTGGGGTGTGCAGGGCAGACCGGCCGCATGGGCCATCTTCGCGACCCGCATCGAACGCGCCATGCCGCCCAGGTAACACACGTCGGGTTGCACGATGTCGACAGCGCGCATCGCGATCATGTGTTTCCACATCGGCAGGTAGCAGTCCTGCTCGCCGCCGGTCACGTCCAGGTCCAGTGCTTCGCGCACCGCGCGTGTCTGCTCCAGTTCCCAGTAAGGACACGGCTCCTCGAAATGGCAAACGCCGTTGTCCTGCAGCATCTTGCCAACCTCGATCGCGCGTTGGGGCGAATAACCGCTGTTGGCGTCCACCAGCAGCTCCACGCCGTCCCCCATGGCGCGGCGCATGGTCGGCACGATCTGCTCGGTGCGGCCTGGCCATTCGTCCACATCGTGCCCGCATTCGGAGCCGACGCGGAATTTGAAAGCATCGAAACCGAACGTGTCGCGCAGCGCAACGAGTCGCGATGCCTCGTCGGCAGGCGAAATGTCGCGCCTCATCGAGGAGGCATAGGCGCGGATCGGCCGCGCCGCGCCGCCCAGCAGTTCGGCCACACGTTTTCCCTCGCGTTTGCCGCGCAGATCCCACAGAGCCGTATCGAGGCCGCACATGGCGCGGTACAGGTAGGAGGACGGGAACTTGTGTTCACGCTCGCTGATGCGGTCCATCAACGCGTCGATATCGATGTCTTGCTGGCCAAGCGACCAGGGCGCGACCTGCCGATGCAGCACCTGCACCGTGATATCGGCGTTGTAGGTCGATACCTGCCCCCAGCCCTGTGCATCGTCGTCCGTGGTGACACGCACAAAACCGACGAATTCGTTGCAGAAAGTCTCGATCCGCTGAATCTTCATGGTGATGGCGCAACGCGCGGTGGTCGATCGAAGTCTGAATGGTCGCGCCACAATGGACTGCCCGACAGGTCCATTTTGAACAATGGGTGATACCATTATTTGGATGCGTTCACGGGGATGAGCATGGTCAAGCGCGCGGGTGGTTCGCTGTTGTTGTCGATCAAGATCGACCGGAAATCGCATCAGCCGGTGAGCACCCAGTTGTGCGTCGCTCTGCGCGACCTGATCCTGGAGGGCGCGTTTCGGGCCGGCGAGCGGCTGCCGGCGAGCCGCACGCTGGCACGCGAACTCGGGTTGTCGCGCACCACGATCATCGAGGTATTCGACCGGCTGGTGTCCGAGGGCCTGGTCGAGTCGCATACCGGCTCGGGAACCTTTGTCAGCCAGGTATTGGGGGCGAGCCGGCCCAAACCGCCCCAGCCCGACGGTGCGTCGGTCGTGCGTGTCGCACCCACGTTGTCGCGCCTGATGGCACAGGCGGTCAGCCGCTTTGGTGATCGGCAACGGCTGCCGCACCTGCCGCGCGCGTTCACGACAGCGCTACCGGCATTCGATGTGTTCCCGATGGCGCAGTGGGCAAGACTGTCCGCCAAGTATTTGCGCGGCGCGCGCGACGACATCATGGGTTATGGCGATCCATACGGCTCAGCGCAGCTGCGCCGGGCGCTGGCTGCGCATCTGCGTGCCAATCGCGGCATCAGCTGCGATCCGGAGCAGTTGTTCATCGTCGGCGGCGCGCAGCAGGCGTTCCATCTGATCGGCTCCACGCTGCTCAATCCGGGCGAGAAAGTGTGGTTCGAGAACCCCGGCGCGATCGGTGCGCGGAACAGCCTGATCGCCTGTGGCGCGGAACTGGTGCCGGTGCCGGTGGACAGCGAAGGCCTGCGCGTGGACGAGGCCCTGCGCCTGAGTCCGCTGTTCCGGCTCGCCTTCGTCACCCCCTCGCACCAGCAACCCATGGGCTGCGTCATGAGCCTGGAGCGCCGCTTTGCGTTGCTGCACGCGGCCGAGCAGGCCAGCGCCTGGGTAATCGAGGACGACTACGACGGTGAATTCTTTTTCGGCGGCCGGCCGCCGCCCACGCTCAAGAGCGTGGACACCACCGGCCTGGTGATCTATGTCGGCACCTTCAGCAAGTCGCTTTTTCCGGCCTTGCGTCTGGGCTACCTGCTGGCGCCACCGGCGTTGGTGGACACCTTCCGTACCATCATGAACAAATATCTGCAGGGTGTGCCGTCGCACACGCAGAGTGTCGTGGCGGAGTTCATCGACGAGGGGCACTTTTCGGCCCATGTGCGGCGCATGCGGCATGTCTATCAGGAGCGGCATGCGGCACTGGTCACAGCCTCCCATCGGCATCTGACCGGCTTGCTGGACATCGTGCCCACCCACAGCGGGCTGCATACCATCGCGCACCTGCCTGCTGCGATCTCGGAAGCGGCGGTCGCGCGTGACGCCGACCAGCGGCAGGTCAGCGCATCGCCGATCGGGCGATTTGCGCTGTCGCCGGTGCAGGTCAATGGCCTGGTGCTGGGATTCGGCGGCGTCTCGCCCAGGCTGATCGACGCCGGCGCACAGGTGCTGGCCCAGGTGCTGGAGAACCGCATGGCACCGTCGGTCGCGCGCCGATCCAGGGCCGTGGTGGTTTGACATTTGTTCCAGAGCGGACCTGTGCGAGCACCCGATGACCGTGCGAAGCTTGCCGGCGTTGTGTCTTGGGGCTGCATGTGACGGAGTTCGATTTCATTGTGGTGGGCGCCGGCTCCGCGGGATGCGTGCTGGCAAACCGGCTCACGGCATCCGGTCGTCATACGGTTTTGCTGCTGGAGGCGGGCGGCAGCGACACGCGCTTCTGGCTCCGCACGCCGATTGGCTACGGCATGTCGTTCTACAACCCGCGGGTCAACTGGATGTACCGCACCGAACCCGACCCGGGACTGGCCGGTCGCCAGGGCTACTGGCCGCGCGGCAAGGTATTGGGCGGCTCGAGCAGCATCAACGCGATGGTATTCATACGCGGCCAGCCGCGCGACTTCGACGACTGGGCCGCATTGGGCAATCCGGGCTGGGCCTGGAGCGACGTGTTGCCTTATTTCCGCAAGCTGGAAGACAGCCCGTTTGGCCCCAGTGCCCTGCGCGGCGTTGGCGGGCCGGTGCATGTCAGCGACGTCTCGGCGCAGGTTCATCCGTTGTGTGAAACCTACCTGCACGCTGGCGAGCAACTCGGCCTTGCGCGCAACCACGATATCAACGGGGCGTCAAACGAGGGCGTGGCGATCAACCAGATCACGACCCGCAATGGCTGGCGCGAGTCGGCCAGCACCGCGTACCTGCGCCCGGCGCTCAAACGCCGCAACCTGCGTCTGGAAACCGGCGCCCATGTCACCCGGGTGTTGTTCGACGGCCTGCGTGCCGATGGCGTGGCCTACCTGAAAGCCGGGGTGGAAACGCACTGCCGCGCCCGCCGCGAAGTGATTCTGGCCGGCGGCGCCATCAATTCGCCGCAGATCCTGCAGTTGTCGGGCGTCGGCCCGGCTGCGACCTTGCAGGCATTGGGCGTTCCGGTCGTAGTGGACAGTATGGCGGTGGGACAGCACCTGCAGGACCACCTGTGCATCGACCATGTGTACCGCTCCCGCGTGCCGACATTGAACGCTGACCTGGGCACCTGGCGCGGCCGCTTGGGGGCCGGCATCCGCTACCTGTTGCTGCGCCGTGGTCCTTTGGCGCTCAGCATCAATCAGGGTGGCGGGTTTTTCCGTTCCCGGGAAGATCTGGCGCATCCCAACATGCAGCTGTATTTCTCCCCGCTGAGCTATATGCGCGCCGTGCCCGGGCGCCGGGCGCTGACCGCTCCGGACCGCTTCGCCGGCTTCTCGCTCAGTGCGCAGCCGTGCCGACCGACCAGCAAAGGCTACCTGGAGTTGCGCGGAACCGACCCGTTGCAGGCGCCCCGCATCGTTGCCAATGCATTGAGCACGCCGCACGACCGCGATGAAATGCTCGAGGCGAGTCGTTTCCTGCGCAAGCTGGCCTCGGTGCCCGCCCTGCGGGACATCATTGCGCATGAAATCCTCCCTGGCGCTGCGGCAACGACCGACCAGGACCTGATTGACGACATCGCGCAACGTGCTTGCACGGTTTTTCATCCGGTCAGCACCTGTCGCATGGGGCCTGATCCGCGCCTGGCCGTGGTAGATGCGCAGTTGCGCGTGCATGGCGTGCAGGGGTTGCGCGTGATCGACGCCTCGGTCTTTCCCACGCTCACGTCCGGCAACACCAATGCACCCACCCTGATGCTGGCCGAGAAAGGCGCAGACCTGGTGCTGGCCCCAGCGCAGTGACTTTGCCATGAACGACTCCGAATTGATGCAGGCCTGTACGCTGGCTCCGTATTGGTGGGACGACGTACCACGCCCCGGCTTGCCCGATACGCCGTTGCCGCCGCGGGTCGACGTGGTGGTGGTGGGGGCGGGCTACACCGGCCTGCACGCGGCCTTGCAGACCGCGCGCGGCGGTCGCTCGACCCTGGTATGCGATGCCGAGGAAGCGGGCTGGGGCTGCAGCAGCCGCAACGGCGGGCAGGTTTCCACCAGCATCAAGCCCGGCTTCGAGCAACTGGCGCGTCGCCACGGCAAGCAGCGTGCCTTCGATATCCTGCAGGAGGGGCAGCGATCGCTGGCCTGGATCGGCGAATTCATCCGCACCGAAAAAATTGACTGCGACTTCGGCCAGGTCGGACGCTTCCATGCCGCGCACAATGCCGCGCAGTACGAGGCGCTGGCGGCAAGGGTCCTGACACAACCCAAGGGCCTGGAGGTCGATGCCTTCCTGGTGCCGCGGGCGCAGCAACGCAAGGAGCTGGGTTCGGACCTGTATTGGGGCGGCGCGGTGTATACGCAGCACTGCGCCGTCCATCCCGCGCGTTACCACCAGGGTCTGCTCGAGCGGGTCATGACAGCCGGGGCTCAGGTCGTGCCCCGGTGTGCGGTGCAGGGCGTCACCCGGCAAGGCGACTCCTTTGTGGTTGCCACCGCGCGTGGCCCGGTGCTGGCGCGCGACGTGGTGGTTGCAACGAATGGATACACCGGCAAGCTGACGCCCTGGCTGCAGCGCCGCGTCATACCGATCGGCAGCTACATGATCGCGACCGAACCGTTGCCCGCGGGCGTCATGGAGCGCCTGTTTCCGACCAACCGGATCGTCAGCGATACCCGCAAGGTGGTGTATTACTATCGGCCCTCGCCCGACCGGCGCCGCATTCTGTTCGGCGGGCGCGTCTCGCACCAGGAAACCGATCCCCGCGTCAGCGGGCCCAAGCTGCATGCCGACATGGTCCGCCTGTTTCCGGAGCTGCATGCGACGCGCATCAGCCATTCCTGGTGCGGCTTGGTCGCCTACACCTTCGATGAACTGATGCATCTGGGCCAACACGACGGCCTGTACTACGCAATGGGTTATTGCGGCGCCGGCGTAGGAACTTCCAGTTACTTCGGCATGCGGCTGGGTCAGCAGGTGCTGGGGCTCAAAGAGGGCCGGACCGCACTGGACGGACTGGCCTTTGAAACCAGACCGTTCTACCGCGGCAACCCCTGGTTCCTGGCACCGTCGGTGGCCTACTACCGTTGGCGCGACAGCCGCCCGGTTTGAGCCTGTGGCGGCAGCCGGTGAAAGTCGAGCGTAGATCGGTAGGCACGCTGGCGGCCTATTGCGGCACGGCCACCTCGCCGCCGAGGCCCAGTAGCAGTGCCGGCAGCAACTGGCGCAGTTCGCCGGTGGCCAGGGCGATGTCGGTGTCGAATCCGTCGTCCTTGCCGTCGCCAGCCGCCTGCGGCTTGCCCTCCAGCACCACATCCAGCAGCGCCACCTTCTTGAGCTGCATCGCCTCGGTCAGCACGAACGAGACCCGATCGTTCCAGGTCATCGCGAGTCGGGTCGGCACCTTGCCCATGGCGATATGCTGGCGCACTTCGTCGGTGTCGAGCGCATGCCGGGTGTAGCGCACCACCGCGCGCGACTCATCGGCTGCCTTGAGCTCGCATTCCCGGTCGACGCAAAATCCTGCCGGTGCGTCCTGCGTCGACAGCCATTCGGACATCGCCACCGCCGGCGAGGTCTGGGTGTCGATCAATTGCACCGCCAGGCCGTCGATCGCGCTGACCAGGGCCGTCATCGCCTCGTCGGCCTTGGCCTGGCTGCCGGCGTCCAGCACCAGGCGCCCGGCCTTGGGGTCGATCCACACCAACGTACTGGACTGCTTGGTGAAAGCCAGCGGCAGCAGAGCCTGGCGCGCATCTTCGGCCAGGTCGCGTCTTTCTTTCTTGCCCGGCTTGCGCCCGGTGCTTGCCTCGATTTGGTCGGCGCGTTCCTGCACCTTGCGCTTGACAACCGAGGAGGGGACCGACTTGGTTTCCACCATCTGTTTGAGCAACCACTGACCGTCCACGATTTCCAGCAGCGGACCGTGGGCCTGGCCGCGGGGTTCGACCCAGCCGACCGACTTTTCCTGCGCGGCGCCACAGGGCGCGAATCGGGCCTTGTCGAGTGCGTCTTCCAGTTGTGGCTGCGCCATCGTCCAGGCCGACACCATGCGGTACACCATGAGGTTCTTGAACACTAATTGCCTTTCGCTGGGGGTTGTTGTGGCGGGTTGCCAAAGCGGCGTATTGTCGGCGTACCGGGGTTGGCCATTTTTTGTAACAGCCGGTACGCAATAGGGGCCGCTCTGGATTGGTCGCGTGGAACCGAAATCGGTCGCCGACATCGACATCGACCGCGAACGCTGTAAGCAATGCCGGGGCCCGTCGACTGATCGTGCAGGTCGGACCCGTTGGAGATTCGGAATCCTGGCCGACGACCCGCACGCCGTTTCCACTATTGCAAGAGGCCCCTCCATGTCACGCACTCCGTTATTCGCTATTTTTGCGCTGTTCCTGCTTCTGTTCTCGGGACTGGGCCATGCTGCGGAACCGGTCAGCACGGGACATTTTGGCAGCACCGCCATCGGCGGCCAGGATACGGTGTCGTATTTCGCACCCGAGGTGCAAAAGGCGCACAAGGTGCTGGCCGGCGACAAGCGGTTCGAGGTCCAGTACCGGGGTGCCACCTGGCGCTTCGCATCCCGGGAAAGTGCGAACCGTTTTGCCGCCGATCCGGCGCAATATGTCCCACGCTACAACGGCCATTGCGCCAATGCCCTGTCGCTGGGGGAAGGCCTGATTGCGACGGACGGCACGGTGTGGGAATTTTTCGGCGACCGCCTGCACTTGTTCTACGCCGAGCGGGGGCGCCAACGCTGGTTGACCGGAAACTGGAAAAGTTACCAGGAACAGGCCGATGCGGCCTGGAAAACCATCGTCAGCAAATGAGGTTTGGCGACGCTGCGACTTAGGGTTCACCCTATCATATTATGTTTGACACCTGGGTCCGAGATCCCTAAAGTTGCACGGTCGGGGCCGGATGAGCGGCAACTCAACTATCAGACGCACGACCGTCGCAGCAGGAGACTCAAATGGACAAACTTGGTTTTGGTGGCAAGCTACGCGCGGGTCTTGCGGCATTGGCACTGGCGGCGATCAGCGCCACTGCGGGTGCACAGCAGGCGATCACCCTGCACGGTGCATCGCAGTTCAATGACGACCATGCGTTCACCAAGTCGCTGACGAAATTCGGTGAGCTGGTCAACAAGTATTATGGAAAACCGGTCAACTTCGTGCTGCACAAGAATAGCGAGCTGGGTCTGGAAAAAGACTATTTCGCCTACATGAACCAGGGCAAGGCGGTCGATTTTGCGATCGTGTCGCCGGCCCATATGTCGACGTTTTCCAAGGCGGCACCATTCATTGATGCGCCGTTCCTGTTCCGCGACCTGAACCACTGGAACAAGGTGCTTGACGCGGACATCCTCAAGCCGATTGCCGACGAGGTCGCGCAAAAGGCCGAGGTCATGCTGATCGGCTACGCCGGCGGCGGAACCCGCAATATTTTTGTCAACAAGCCCCTGAAAGACCTGGCGGAAATCAAGGGACTGAAAGTGCGGGTGCAGGGAGCCCCGATCTGGAGCCGCACCTTCGCTGCGGCCGGCATGGCCCCGACGGTGATCGCCTACAACGAGGTCTATAACGCGATCCAGAACGGTGTGATTGCGGCGGGCGAGAATGAAGCGGCGGGCGTCGAACAGATGAAGTTCTACGAAGTGGCGTCGAGCCTGGTGATGACGCAGCATGCGATCACCATCCGTCCGCTGTGTTTTTCGGGCAAAACCTTTGCCAAGCTGCCAGCCGACCTGCAGGCGGCCATTCTCAAGGCGGGCAAGGAGGCGGGGGCCTACGGTCGCCAACTCGAGTCGTCCGAAGATACGGCCAAGCTCGACGTCTTGGAGAAAGCCGGCAAGCTCAAGCGCATCCCGTTTGCCGACCGTGCCAAGATGCAGGCCATGGTTGATCCGGTGATGGCCGGCTACGCCAAGGAAATCGGCGCAGACGGCATCCACGCCAAGATTCTCGCGATCAAATAATTTGCACCTTCGACGCGCCGCCCCGGCATTGCCGGAGCGGCGCGTTCCTTTTTTCCGGGAGCGTGCAATGAAGAGATTACTGGATGGCTACCAGGCGCTGCTGCGGTGGCTGATGGTGGCTGCGGTGGCCACCTTGATGGTGCCGATCTCGATGCAGGTGATATCGCGCTACACACAACTCATTCCGTCCTATATCTGGACCGAGGAGTTGTCCCGCTTCGTGTTTATCTGGATGGTGATGCTCGGTGCCATGATCGCGGTGCGCGACGGTACGCATTTCGATGTCGACCTGTGGCCGACACTCAAGCCGCGGCCCAACGCCATGTTGCGCATCGTCACGAACCTGCTGGTGCTGGTGTTTGCGCTGGTCTATGTCTACTGGGGCATCGCGTTCGTGCAATTTGGCTGGAACCAGAGCTCCGAATTGGCCGAACTGCCCATGACGTATATCTTCATTGCCTGGCCGCTGGCCGGCGCCACCTGGTTGCTGTTCCTGGGCGAACAATTCATCACCGACCTGCGCATCATCTCGGCGGGAGACCGGGCATGATGCAATCCATGCTCAGCCCGGCGATGGCGTCGCTGGTGTTGTTTGGCGCGTTCTTCTTCTTCCTGGCCATGCGTGTTCCGGTGGCATTTGCGCTCGGGTTGGCCTGCCTGCCCATCCTGGCCTACGAACCGCGCCTGTCGCCGATGATGCTGTTCAACGAGACTTTCAAGTCCTACAACTCGTTCATCCTGCTGGCCGTTCCCTTGTTCCTGCTCACGGCCAACCTGATGGGCGTGGGCGGCATCACCGATCGCCTGGTGGTGTTGTCGCGCACCCTGGTCGGGCGCATGCCCGGGGCGCTGGCCCAGTGCAATGTGGTGCTGTCGGTATTCTTTGCCGGCATCTCGGGATCCAGCACCGCGGATGCCGCCAGCCAGAGCAAGATCTTCATCGACGCCCAGACCAAGGAAGGCTACGACCTGTCGTTCTCGATCGCCGTCACCGCCGTTTCAGCAACGCTGGCGGTGGTGATTCCGCCATCGATCCTGATGGTGGTGTGGGGCGGCGTCATTTCGACGTCGATCGGCGCGCTGTACCTGGCCGGCATTGTTCCGGGCCTGTTGATCGCCGCAGCGCAGATGGCGACCGTGCATGTGTACGCCGTGCGACGCAAATACCCGGTCCATCCGAGGGCCAGCTTTGTCCAGTTCATCACGGCGGCGTTTCAGTCGATCCCGGCCCTGATGACACCCTTCATCATCGTCGGGGGCATCCTGCTGGGCTGGTTCACACCGACCGAGTCGGCCGCCGTCGCGGTGCTCTATGCGCTGGCGCTGACCGCCATCGTCTATCGGGAGATGGACCTCAAGCGCCTGGTCGAGGCCTTGTCCGAGACCGGTCGCCTGTCGGCGATCGCCTTGTTCTGCGTCGGCACGGCATCGGCATTCGGCTGGCTGCTGGCGTACTACCAGATACCCAAGGCGCTGCTCGAGGGCGTCACGACCTGGGGCCTGGGCATTACCGGCGTGGGCTTCTTCATCGCGGCCGTGTTCTTGATCACCGGTTGCTTTCTCGATGCGATCCCGGCC
Source organism: Rhodoferax sp. (assembly GCA_043759735.1). Classification (GTDB taxonomy): domain Bacteria; phylum Pseudomonadota; class Gammaproteobacteria; order Burkholderiales; family Burkholderiaceae_C; genus CAISIP01. The sequence continues at coordinate 15,046 of JAYUQC010000083.1, read as the reverse complement.
ATCATCATTGTCGGCGTGACGCTGCAGCCGCTGGTGCAGTCGGTCGGCATGCATCCGATCCAGTTCGCCATCATCGGCATCGTCTCGCTCGCCTTTGGTCTGGTCACGCCGCCGTATGGGCTGTGCCTGATGGTGGCGTGTTCAGTGGCCGGTGTGCGGCTGCGCTATGCGCTCAAGGACACCATGATCATGCTGATACCAATGTTGCTGGTATTGGTGGGCATCATCCTGTGGCCCGGGATCACGTTGTTGCTGCCCAATCTGATTTCACCCGAACTTGTCAAATGAGAGCCGTATGACAACGACAGCCGACTTCAGCCTGGGTGGCCGGCACGCATTGGTGATCGGCGGAACCAGCGGCATCGGCAAGGCGATCGCGCGCGGCTACCTGCAGGCCGGCGCGCAGGTGGTGATCGCCGGGCGCAACGCCGACAAGCTCGCCCAGGCGCTGGCCGAACTTGCCAGCGATGGTCCGGTGTCGGGTTACCAGGCCGATGTCAGCACCGAGGAAGGGCTGCGCGGCCTGGTCGGCATCACGCTGGCGCATGGCGGCCACATCGATGTGCTGGTCAATTGCCAGGGCATCACGCTGCTCAAACCGGCGGAGGAATTCACTACGGCCGACTGGGATTCCATCATCGATACTGATCTCAGGAGCGTGTTCTTTGCCTGCACCGAGGTGGGCCGCCACATGCTGGGTCGCGGCAGCGGCGCGATCATCAACATTGCTTCGCTCGCGTCGCACCGCGGCTGGCCGCGCAGTGCCTTGTATGCCATCGCCAAAGCCGGCGTCCTCAGCCTGACGCAGACGCTGGGCGCCGAATGGGCCGGGCGTGGCGTGCGGGTGAATGCGATTTCTCCCGGCTTCTTCATGACCGAACTCAACCGCGACAAGATGGCACCCGAGCGCAAGGCCCTGGCGCTGGCGCGCACTCCGGCAGGCCGCTTCGGAGAGGTCGATGAATTGGTCGGCGCGGCCGTCTATCTGGCCAGCCCGGCCGCCGGCTTTGTCACCGGGCAGTCGATTGCGGTCGACGGCGGCTTCCTGGCCACTGGCCTGTAGACAGGCGCGGGCGATGTTGACGATCGAGCCCGTCTCGGACATTGCCGGTGCGCGCATCACCGGGCTTGATCTTTGCGCTGACCTGACTGCCGACGTTTTTTCGCAGATCGAACAGGCCTTGCACACCCACTGCTTCGTGGTGTTCCCGCGCCAGACTCTGTCGCCACAGCAGTTCGTCGCATTCTCGAAGCACTGGGGAGCGCCCGAGCCACATGTGATCGATACGTTTCACCACCCCCAGGACCCCCATATCCTGATCCTGTCGAACGTGTCGCGGGACGGAAAACCGATCGGCCTGCTCGACGCGGGCACCTATTTTCATACCGACTACTCCTACCTCCCGGTGCCGGCGCGCTGCACCATGCTGTATGCAATCCAGATGCCGCGCGCCAACAGTGGCACCACCTTTGCCAATCAGACCCGCGCCTATGCCGACCTGCCCCGGGACATGCGCGAGCGCATCGACGCGATGGTGGTACGCCACCATTACGGCAACCGCGACGATCTGAACGAGCGCTCGCGCACCGTCGCATCGGTGCTGAGCGAAAGCCAGAAGAAGAGAGTCGACTGGGTTCGCCATCGCCTGGTGCGGCCGCATCCGCATACTGGCGTGCCGTCCCTGTATGGCGTATCGGGCAGCTCGTTTGGCATCGAGGGAATGGACGATGCACCGGCGGTTGCCTTGCTCGATCAACTCAAGGAGCACGCCACCGCGCCTCGGTATCGGCACACCTGCCCGTATGCCATTGGCGACGTGGTGGTGTGGGACAACGCGCAGCTGCTGCACGCCGCCCCGCTGACCGATCGCACCGATGCGCGCACGTTGTGGCGCATCACGGTGAAGGAGTCTTGCTGAACCAAGACCCTGCGCGATCGGGCCGCGCCGGGCTCGGGCATGGCGTCAGGTGGCAACGCAAAAGTGGCTACGGCGGATATGCCACCAGGCCAGCAGCAGCGAAACGGTCTGCAACACGGCACAGAAATAGAACGGTGCGCCGATGCGCCAGTCACCTTGCGGCAGGTGCGATACGATGGCCAACAGCGGTGCCCCGATCATCGGCGCCAGCACCGCCATCAGGCTGCCCAGCGAACTGACGGCGCCCAGGGTCTGGCCCTGGCTGCGGCTGTCAGCGGCCGCCGAGATCATGCTGTTGACCGCCGCCGTCACCGTGCCCCCGAGCAGGTTCACGCCAATCACCGCGAACATCATCCAGCCCTGTGTGGCGGCGCCCCACAATGCATAGGCCAGGGCGGACGACAACAGGCCCATCACGGCCAGTATCTGGGGCGAGAACCAGCGCAGCAGATGGCGCATCAGGAATCCCTGCACCAGCACGTACGACACCCCCACCGCCGCCAGCGACCAGCCGTTTTCCAATGGACCCCAGCCGAACTTGAACGTGGTGTACAGCACCCAGGTGGTGTAGAGCACGAACTGCGCCAGGCCACTGAACGCCACCACGCCCACCAGCGGCGCTACGCCCCGCAACTTGGCCAGGTTGCGCAATGCGGTCAGCGGATTGGCTGCACTCCACTGGAAAGCCTTGCGCCGCTGCACAGGAAGTGATTCGGGCAACACGAAATAGCCATACAGGAAGTTGAGCATGGTCAGGCCGCCGGCAACCAGAAACGGCAGTTGCAGGTTGACCGCGCCGAGCAGCCCGCCCATGACCGGCCCGATGATGAACCCCAGGCCCATCATCGCGCCGAGCAGTCCGAAGCGACGGGCCCGGTCCCGCGGTTCGGTGATGTCGGCGACATAGGCATTGGCGACGGCGGCATTGGCCTGCATGGCGCCACCCATCAGGCGTGCGGCGATCAGCATCCAGATCTGGGTCGCAAACGCGGTCAGGAAAAAATTGATGCCCAGGCCGAAAAAGCCGAGCAGCAGCACCGGTCGCCGGCCGTAGCGGTCGGACAGCGCCCCCAGCAAGGGTGAACCGACGAAGCTGGCGATGCCGAAAGCAAAGGCGACCACGCCATACCAATACGCCTGGTCGGCCTGCGAGTTGCTGAAGGAGCCCACCAGTGCCGGCAGCACCGGGATGATCAGGCCGATCGCCAGCATGTCGATCAGCACCGTGACCATGATGAAGGGCATGGCGGCCTGGCGCGCGAAGATGGAGGATTCCTGCATGGTGGCTTGCGATGTCTGGAGTGGTTGCTGCGGCGATTTGCCACGCAGGGCAGGCCAGTGTCAGCTTGCCGAAGGGATGGGCTTTTGCGCGGTACCGAAGCGCTCGCGCAACGGATCATGCGGGAGCGGCGGGAACTCGATGGTCGGTTCCGGCACCTGGTGCTCGGGCAGATGGTCCAGCAGATGGCGGAGCAGCGTGATGCGGCCACGGCGCTGGTCATTGAAGTCCACCAGCGTCCAGGGCGCATGACGGGTGTGCGTGGCACGCAGCATCGCGTCGCGGGCCTGCCCGTACTCGGCATATTTGGTGCGAGCCTGCAGGTCGACCGGGCTGAGCTTCCAGCGTTTGAGCGGGTCGGCGACGCGCTCGGCAAATCGCTCCTCCTGGCGCGCCTGGTCCACGGTCAGCCAGTATTTGAACAGCAGGATGCCGTCATCCACCAGCTGTTGCTCGAACACCGGCGCCTGCTTCAGAAACAGCTTGGCTTCAGCCTCACTGCAATAGCCCATGACCCGTTCCACGCCGGCGCGGTTGTACCAACTGCGATCGAGCAGCACGATCTCGCCTGCCGCCGGAAGATGCGCCGCGTAGCGCTGGAAATACCACTGCGTGCGTTCCCGGTCACTCGGCTTGGCCAGCGCCACGACCTTGCACTGGCGTGGATTGAGCGTCTCGGAAAAGGCTCCGATGACGCCGCCCTTGCCCGCGGTGTCGCGCCCTTCGAACAACACTACCAGTCGCTTGCCGGTGTACTGCAGCCAGCGGGCCATGTCGTTGAGCTGCAGTTGCAGCGGTTCGAGCAGCTCGGCGTAGGAACCCTTGCCCAGCTTGTCGGATGTGGCTGCCGCGCCGGGAGTCTTGCCTTTGGATTTTTTCATGCGCTGATCGTAACGGAGCGCGGTCCCTGGCGTGCGGCCGATGCGATACTGGCGCGCAACAACCACGAACAGCTGCGAAACAAGTCCGTTCTCTCAGGTTTTGCACGATGGGCAGGCGGTACAGGGGCAGGAGCATGGCATGACAGGCGCGCCGACAACGATGACGGGCCACGATACCGACGCGCGTGTGCGCCAGGCGTTCGACTCGCTGCAAGCGGTCGTGTCCGTACAGACCGATGCCGCGCGCGAATGGCATTGGTCGAACCTGGACATGCATGGGCGACGTTATCGCGCCGATCTGGACCTCGTTTCCCGGCTGGCGCCGGCCGGGCCTTTGCTCGACATCGGATCGGCGCCGTGTCACATGACGGCGCTGCTGCAACTGGCGGGGCATGCGGTTGTAGGGCTCGATCTGGCGCCGCAACGGGTCGCAGCGCTGATCGGCGATCTGGGCCTGGACGTACGGCGCTGTGACGTCGAGCGCGAGGCCATGCCGTTTGCCGACGGCCACTTCGCTGGTGTGCTGCTGTGCGAGACTTTCGAGCATCTGCGCGTCGATCCGGCCCTGGTGTTGTCGGAAGCGTGCCGCGTGCTGGCGCCGGGCGGCTTTCTCTTGCTGACCACTCCCAATGTGTACTCGCTGCCGAGCCTGGCCCGATTTCTGCTGGGCAGGAGTGTGGCCGACCCGTGGTTGGAGTTCGGCAAGTTGCGCGCACTGGGACACATGGGCCATGTCCGCGAGTATTCGGCGCGCGAGGTGCGCCGCTTCGTCGAGGCGTCCGGATTCGCCCTCGAGCGGCTCGACTTCCGCTTTGACCCGGCCAACCGCAGTCGCAAGAAGCGCATTATGAGTCTGGCCTTTCGCTGTGTTCCGCGCCGGTTTCACCGCGACATCGTGCTGGTGGCGCGCAAGGTGTCACCCGGGCCCGGTTTGCTGCCATTGCCCTGAGGAATGCGGCTGATCAGCGGCACCAGGATGCCGTGGTTCTTGGCGCCTTCATCAATCAGGCGCACGATGCCTCGATGGTGGGCCGACAGGATTGAGGTGGCAATCAGCCGGTGGTCAAGAATCGCGCATGTGTTGCAGGGCCGGCCGGCGGCGTCTGCGCCAGAGCAGCACCGCGATGGTGACGGCGGCGCTGAAACCGACCAGGGCATGGTTGCGGTAGGCAGGAATCCAGTAGCTGAACACACTGTTGATCGTGACCTGCCAGGTCGGGTCATACCCCTTGGGCATGGCCAGCACACCGTTGGCGCGGGCATAGGCCGCATAGTCCGCCTGCATCGCCTGGAATTGTGCCGGTAGTCCCCCACGCAGATCGCGGGTCTCGCCGGGGTCGGTCTCGATATCGTACAGATGCCACTGCCCGTCGCCCACCGGCGGCAGGTTCCTGACCAGTTTGAGCCGGCCCTTGAACAAGGCCGCATTGCCCGACAGTTCGTAACCGATCGGCTTGTCGGCTGGGTACACGGTCGTTGCCTGGCCCGTCAGCACCGGCAGCAGGCTACGACCGATCAGCGGTTCGATAGCCTGGCCCTTGTAGAACGTGCCCGGGTGCCGGAGTCCGGCCAGGTCCAGCAGCGTCGGTACGATGTCGTTGACATGGGTCAGGCTGCGCTGGATCTGGTTGGCAGCCATGCCCGGCACACCGGCGATGATCAACGGCACCCGGATGCCGCCCTCGCCGGAATAGAACTTGTAGCCGGCCAAAGGCGACGCCGACGCGCTGGCCCAGCCGGGGCCCGGTATGCCATAGGCCCCCTTGCCGCCCAGCCGGTCGATGTCCTGGCTGTACTGGGTCATCAGCCAGAGTTGGGCCTGCGCATAGTCCGAGCCCTCCGGCCCGTTGTCGGACAGGAACAGGAATACGGTGTTGTCCAATTGGCCGGTAGTCTTGAGGTGCGCAACCAGTCGACCGACATGGTGGTCCATCGCGTCAGCCATCGCGGCGTAGACCTCCATCTGGCGCGCCTGGTAACGCCGGTCCTCGCCGCCCAACGCGTTCCAGCGCGCGCTGGTGCTCATCGTCGTGGTGGGTGCGCCGCGGGGCACCAGTCCGAGTTCGGCCGCCTTGTCGCGGCGTTGCTGGCGCAAGACATCCCAGCCGGCGTCGTAGCGGCCACGATACTTTTCGATGAACTCCCGGGGCGCCTGCACCGGCACATGGGTGGCCTGGAAAGCCACATAGGCGAAAAATGGTTTGCCGCTGCCTGCACCGGAGTCGATGTAGTCGATGGCCCGGTCCACGAAGTATTGCGAAGAGTAAAACTGCGCCGGCATCCGGGCCGGCTGACCATCCTCGAACCAGTCGATCTGGGCCGAGTGCGGCAGGTAACGTTTCGTCGGCTCCCAGTTGTCCGCGCCGGTATCGCCTTGCACGATGGAGCGATCAAAGCCGCGCCGGTTCGGCCGGTTGTGCGGCTCGGAGCCGACGTTCCACTTGCCGGACGCGTAGGTGCGGTAACCGCCATCCTGCAGCAGGCTGGCCACGGTGACGACTTTGCTGTCGAGCGATCCCAGGTAGCCCGGCTTGCCAAGATGCGCGCGTGGCATCGCCTCGCGCAGGTTGCCGACACCGTTGCGGTGGTTGTCTACGCCGGTCAGCAGCATTGCGCGGGTTGGCGAACAGGAGGCCGCCACATGAAAATTCGAAAAGCGCATGCCGCGCTGCGCCAGTGCGTCGATATGCGGCGTCGCAATCTCGCCACCGTAGGCGCCGACATCGGTGAAACCCCAGTCGTCGGCCACCAGCACGACAATGTTGGGCCGCCCGGTCGGCGCTGCTGCCTGTGCCAGTGCAGCGTCGGCCAGCAGGCAGGCACTGGCCCAACCGATATGCGCCGCCAGGCGGCACCAGACGGCATCAGGCATGCGTGTGCGACTCGCCTTGGCCGTGCGCGGCATGCGCCGTGCCTTCCAGCACGGCCTGCTGGACGGCCCACAAACGGTCCTGGCCCCATAGCGCGGTATTGCCGACCCGGAACGAGGGCACGCCCCACAAGCCAAGCGAAAACATCTCCGCGCGGTTGGCCTCGGCCAATGCGCGCCAGGTTTCATCGTGCAGCGCGGCCTGCGCTTCGGTCCAGGACAGGCCGGCGCGTTCAGCAATGCGCCGCAGGCCCCGGTCGCTGCCGGCGTCGATACCTTCCGACCAAACGCCGCGCATGAACGACAACAGGTAAGCCTGGCCCAGACCAGCGCGCTCGGCCAGCGCCATCAGCGCCATGCCGCGCTCGGTCGGCGCGCCCAGCGGGTCGTTGACCCGGCCGAACGGTATGCCACGCGCATGGGCTTCGCGCGCGGCATCGCGCATGATGTACAGGCGTTTCTCGCGCGGCACCGGCAGACCGCGCATCACCATCGGCAATACATAGCGCAGACGTACCGGCGCGCCGGTCAACTGCGCCAGGCGAAACACCCGCGGCGTGACGATCGCGGTATAGGGGCTGCGCAGCGACAGGAAAAAATCGATCACCGGCGCATCGGCAATGGGCGTCGGTTGGTCCAGGTCCGCATCGGGCGCGAACATCACGCCGGTGGTGCCTGGCCGGTTCGCTCCGAGCGCCTGCAGGCGCTGCTCCAGGTGATAGAGCCGGTCCAGGCCCCAATACCATTCACCGGCATAGTAGAAGGTTGCGCCCAGGTAATGGCCCAGGCGCTGGCGCAGTTGTCCGGCCTCTGCCAAGTGGCTGGCCGCAGCGGCTGCGTCGGCCTCGGCCAGTGGACCAGCGGGAAATTGCAGTGTGTCCTGTGCCGCCGGATCGCGCCACAGGCTTCGGGTCAACGGCCCGGCCACAGCGGCGAAGCGCCCGTTCGCGCTGGCTGCAATCAGCTGGCGCCGGACCCGATCGATGGCGGCGTCGGTTGGCTGCCTGCCGGTGTCGACAAACTCCAGTTTCCAGTGCCGCGCCAACAAGGCTGCGTCCCTGCGGCTGTAGGCGATGAGTTTGTCGCGTTCGGGTGCTGCACGGTCGGCTGGTGCGCCGACCATATGCGGCTGCAGTTCGACGTCGTACCGCGACGCCAACTGCGGCAGGCATTGCGCCACCAGTGCGCTGTAGGGGTCGTCGACCTGGTGGAAATACACCAATTGGTGCGGCTCGCCGCGCGCGATGCGCTGGCGCTCGGCCTTTGTGCGTTGTGCCTGTATTCGCTCGCGCGAGAACAGGCGCGCAGTGATCGCAGGCATCAGCAGACTCTTGATCGACATCGGCGCTGGTCGTTTTGGCGGAAGTGGGGTTGCAGGCCGGGCGCTGCCGCATCGAAACGATGGGGCCACCGGGTGTCTGCAATTTACCATACACTTGTGTATTGTCAATTCAGCCGTGGCGCTGAATCTGCAATGCGGCGGCAGCCAGCGGGCGCCGTGGACATTGACCAGCCCAATAGAAATAGTCCTGGAACATGAAGCCAGCAGGTAAGTCCGGAAAATCCGTGGAGTCGTCGCGCCTGACGCGGGAAGCCTGGCTGGATGCAGCTTTTCAGGCCGTAGTGGAGGGCGGTTTCGACAAGGTCCGGGTATTGCTGCTGGCTGACGCGCTGGGCGTGACCCGCGGCAGCTTTTATTGGCATTTCGCCGACCATGCGGAACTGGTATCGGCGTTGCTGGCGCGCTGGCATGTGCGGGAGCTCGCCGCCAACCAGGCGATGTCGACGCCGTCGTCGCCCGATGCGCGCATCGATCTGGAGCAACTGCTGGAGAACGCGCTCGCGCATGCCGGCGCCGACCTGGAGAACATGCGTTTCGAACTCGCGCTGCGCGGCCAGGGCCGGCGTGACCTGGCCGTGGCGACGATGTTGGCCGATGTCGATGCCCGGCGCATGGCGTTGTTCACCGAGAAGTTCTTGCGTTACACCGGCGACGAGCACAAGTCTGCCGAACTGGCGCTGCTGTTCTATCTGGCCATCGTCGGCAGTTACCAGGCACTGAGCCGGCCGAAGAATCCGCCGCAGATCAGGGAGATGATGCGGGGCATCATCGCGCGGTACCTGATCGCGGAGCAGGGGCCGGCATAGCGTCGATCGTCGGCGAACACGATCCACGGGGAAGAGCTGGTTCAACTCCGTGCTGTTCCAACTACTTGCGGATGCTCGCGACTGCACCCTTGTCGGTGTTCGGCGATGGATGCGGGCGATGGATTTTCAAGTACTGTATGGGAAGCCGAAGCTGATCGTCTGCCGGTTCGATGCGAATCAAGGAGTCCCGCCGGGGCGTGCGCGGGCGAGATCGTCCTTGCCGGTCGGGACCGGCAGCATGACGACCGATGATGCCGTCAGCATCCCACCCAGTCGTTGCCGGACCAAGGCCTCAGCCTCACGCATGATGCGCTCGACCAATTCGCGCACCGTCGGCACATCATGGATCAGCCCGGCCACCATGCCGCACGACCAGGCGCCGGCTTCCATGTCACCCTCCAGCATGATGCGCGGATAGACCCCTGCGACTTCGTCGATGATGTCCTCGAACTTCAGGTTCGCGCCGAGCTGGCGTTCCTTGGCCAGCAGCCGCTCCACAGCGCCATTGGTCAGTACGCGTTCGGTGTTGCGCAGCGGGCGCATCACCAATCGAGTGTCGAGTTCGCTTGCCGCGACGATGGCCTGCTTGACATTCTCATGAACCGGCGCCTCCTTGGTAGCGATGAAGCGGGTGCCCATGTTCATGCCGTCGGCGCCCAGCGCCAGCGCGGCGACCAGCGAGCGGCCGTCCGCCATGCCGCCGGATGCCACGAACGGAATCTTCAAGGCCTCGGCCGCGCGCGGCAGCAGGATGAAATTGGGAATGTCGTCTTCGCCCGGATGGCCGCCGCACTCGAAGCCGTCGACGCTGACCGCGTCGCAGCCGATCGCCTCGGCTTTGAGTGAATGGCGTACCGAGGTGCATTTGTGGATCACCTTGATGCCGGCCTCGTGCAGGCCGGGCAACCACTTTTGCGGGTTGTTGCCGGCGGTCTCGACGATCCTGACGCCGCCCTCGACGATGGCGCGGATGTAGCCCGGGTAGTCCGGCGCCTTGAGCACGGGCAGGAAGGTCAGGTTCACACCGAAGGGCTTGTCGGTCATCTCGCGACAGCGCCGGATTTCGTTGGCCAACAGTTCCGGCGTTTTCTGCGTGAGGCCGGTGATGATGCCCAGGCCGCCTGCGTTTGACACAGCAGCGGCCAGCTCGGCAAAACCGACAAAATGCATGCCGCCCTGGATGATGGGATGTTCGATGCCAAAAAGTTCGGTGATGCGGGTTTTCATGGTCGTGTTGTCCTTGTCATGATGAATAGGGAGTGTGCGTACTGCCGGCGCGCGACATACAACCGACTCAAGTTGCCTTGCCGTTCGGGCCAGCCTTGCGTGTGGCCAGTGCGCGTTTGGTTGGCGCCGATTGTGCTTTTTCAATGCGGGTTGCGGGTGCGACCGGTCTGGCCCCAGCCTGTTTGCGCGCTGCTGCGGCACGCGGCTTGGCTGCACGCCGGGCGCGGCCGCCTGCGGGCTTGCCGGCTTCGGGTGGCAGCGCGGCCTCGAGTTCGGCGATGGATTCATCGGTGTAGTCCAGCATGCGCTGCAGCGCCGGTACCGATCGGCGGCAGGCGGTGTAGCCGAAGCCGAGCTTGTCGCCATAGCCGCTGATGGTGATGTTCAGCGCCAGGTAGTGGGTCGCGATCGATACCGGGTAGACCTCATCCAGCCGCGCGGTATTCAGGAACAGGGTCTCCTTGGGCCCCGGCACATTGGAGATCACCACATTGAAGACCGGGCGCTTGCGAGCGCTGCCGGTCACCATGCCCGGCCCGAGCGGCGCGATGGTGGTCATGCCATGGGCCATTTTCTGCAGCCGCGGCATCGTGGACAGCCGGTGCTTGGCCTGGGTCGTGCTACGCACGATGGCCTGCAAGCGCTGGACCGGATCGTCCAGATGGGTTGCCAGGTTTGCCAGCAACAACGTGACCTGGTTGCCGCCGGCGTCGGTTTCTCCATGCAAGGAGACCGGCACCATCGCAATCAGCGGCTTTGCCGGCAGCTTTTTGTGCGCCTGCAGATACCTGCGCAGCGCGCCGGCGCAAATCGCCAGTGTGACGTCGTTGATGGTGGCGCCGTTGGCCGCGCCGATGCGGCGCAGCCGTGACAGCGCATACGACTGGGCCGCGAAGCGCCGCGAGCCGGAGATCTCCACATTGAATGGCGAGGCAGGCGCCTGGAACGGCAGGGCCGCATCGCCCTGCACTGCGCCGGCGCCGACCTGCAGCATGTCCCACAGGCCTGCGCCGATACCCGGAAAAATGTCGCGCCCGGCCTTGGCGGCGTCACTGAGCTGTTGCAACAGTCCCGGCGCGGCAGCCGGCTTGGTGCCTGCCGGATGGGCCTTGTAGGTCTGCGCCCACAGTGGGGGCTTTTGCTCGGTCGGGCTGCGGGACAGTCCGTTGGCCATCATCCGTGCTCCGGTTACCCCATCGACCAGCGCATGGTGCATCTTGATGTAGGTGGCGAAGCGCCCGTCGGGCAAGCCTTCGATGACATAGGCCTCCCATAGCGGCCGGTTGCGGTCCATCAGGTTTGCGTGCAGACGCGACACCATGACCAGCAGTTCCCGGATGCGTCCGGGGTAGGGCAGTGCCAGATGGCGCAGGTGGTAGTCGAGCTCGAATTCCTTGTCTTCTTCCCAGTGCCACAGACCCATGCGCAGCGCCGGCCGCAGGTTGAATGGCGGCTGCGCCGCCACCTCGCTGCCCCACTGCTCCAGTAGTTTGGCGACAAAATCGGCACCCGAACCGGCGGGCGGGGTATAGATGTTCAGCCCCGCCACATGCATCGGCTGGTTGCGTGTTTCCATCCACAGAAAGGCCGAGTCGGTGGGGCTGAGTGCCTGCATGAGAGCTCCGGGCGTAGCAAGAACGTTGGCTGCCAGTCTAAGCGCTTGGCCGGCGCCGGGTCCGCCCCGCTGGCAGCAACGCCCGCGTCATGGTCCGGGCGCGTTCAGCACGGTGCGCAAGCCGAGATGGCTGGCACCCAGGTCGTCGTCCTGGGGTTGGCGTGCGCCGGCGCGGTAGCGCATGCAGTAATTCGGCGCGCACAGGTAGGAGCCGCCTTTGATCACCCGCTGTGCTGGCGTGCCGGGTCGCAACATCGGCGCCGCGGGGTCATGGGCATCGCTGTTGCTGCCGTGCGAAGGTGTCCAGCGGTCAGCGGTGAGTTCCCACACGTTGCCGATCATGTCGAACAGGCCCTGCCGGTTCGGCGGATAGCAGCCGACCGGTGCCAGCCCGACGAAACCGTCGGCGCCGGAGTTGGCCACCGGGAACAGGCCCTGCCAGGTATTGGCACTCGTGGGTTGCGTGGGGGCGGCACCGGTGTCGGCCTGGTCGGCGCGGGCCGCCCATTCCCACTGGACCTCGGTGGGCAGTTCGCGGCCCCGCCAGCGCGCATAGGCACGCGCATCCTCGATCGCCACCGCCACCACTGGAAATGCGCCGCGCGTTTCAATGCCGGTACCGGGTCCGCCGGGATGGCGCCAGCTGGCGCCGGGAATGTAGCGCCACCACTGGGTCAACGAGCCGCTGCCGCCCGGCGTGTTGGGCATCGTGAACACCACGGCGCCGGGTTGGCGCATGTCGGGCGGCAGGCCCGGATGCAGCGCGGGGTCGACCGGCCGCTCGGCAATGGTCACATAGCCGGTGGCCTGGATGAAAGCGGCAAAGGCGTCGTTGCTGACTTCGGTGCGGTCCATCCAGAACCCCTGCACCATGGTCGTGCGCACCGGTTGCTCCTCCGGATAGACGGTATCGCCGAAGGCGAAAGCGCCGCCCGGCACCCAGACCATGTCCGGATGGCGCGCACCAGCAACCTGTGGCGCAGGATCGCAGCGCAATACCGTGTCTGGCGCTATGGACGCCGCTGGTTGCGCGCCATCGCGCCAAAGCCAGATGCCGGCCACCGCCACGCCGGCCAGCACGACGATTGCGACGGTGATCAGGCGCGGCATGCGCATGATGGCCCTGTGCGCGGTCAGGCGGGTTGCGGCATCGTTGCCGCCGCATCCGGCGCCGGGCCCCAGACTTCCAGGTGATTGCGCCGCTCGACCCGCCGGGTTGTGGTGAGGTCCGGCAGCGCGTCCAGTGGGTTGTGACCGGCCGGTCTGTCGGGCGACTGTGGCAAGGCGTTGGTGAAGGTCATGGCCTCAGTTGATCCAATAGGTGTATTCGTCCTGCGCACTTTCCTTTTGGTCCAGCGTTTTGTCAATGGACACCGGCAACTCCAGGAACGAGGGCCACAGTGGCGCCGGCATGGTTGCATGGTGCGCGTTGAGCAGGGCCTGCAAGTGTGCCAGTCTGGCCGGTTGCCCGGTCGCCAGGTTGCGCCGTTCGGTCGGGTCCTGGTCCAGGTGGAATAGCCACTGTTTCGCCGGCTTCTCGGAGACGATCAGTTTCCAGCCCGACTCCTGCACGGCGCGGTACGGGCCATCGCGCCAGAACAGCGCGCGACCGGGCTGTTGTGGACCGTTGGGGCGCAGGTAGGGCAGCAGGTTGACACCATCGATCGGCCGGTCGGTCGGCAACGCGGCACCGGCGGCCGCTGCCAGGGTAGGCAGTATGTCGATATTGGACATCGGCGCGCCGTATCGGCTGCCGGCCGGAATATGACCAGGCCATTTGGCCATGTACGGCACCCGCAGGCCGCCCTCGAACTGGGTCAGTTTCCAGCCCCGGAATGGCTGGTTGACCTCGGGCAGGCCGATGTAGCCCGGCGCACCGTTGTCGCTGGTGAAGATGACGATGGTGTTCTCGTCCAGGCCTTCTTCGCGCAGCGTCTGCAAGATCCGTCCCACGCTGCGGTCGACCGAGCGCACCATGGCGGCGTAGACCCGGCGCCGATGGTCTGGTATGCCGGGCAGGGCGTCGTAGTCGGCTTTGCTGGCCTGCAGCGGCGTATGCACGCCCCAGTGCGCCAGGTACAGCAGAAATGGCCGGTTCCGGTTGTTGCGGATGACGCTGACGGCCTCGTCGGTGAAATAGTCGGTCAGGTACCGTGCGGGTTCGAACCAGCGCCCGTTGTTGTAGCTCACGCCGAACCGCATGTTGGGCCACAGGAACCGGTCGACCGGGTCGAAGTCCTGCTTGGAATTGACCACGTCGGGCGACGCTTGTGGCAGGTACAGGCCACTTTCCATGTACAGGCTTTCCGCGAAACCCTGACTGTTGGGCCGCATCTGCGGTTGTTCCGGCGTACCCCCCAGATGCCATTTGCCAATATGCACCGTGTGGTAGCCGCGCCCCTTGAGCAATTCGGCGAAGGTGATTTCTGATCCGGGCATGCCCAGTTCGTTGAAGACCTTGGAGGCGGCGGCCTTGTGCTGGTCCACCAGCACCGGACGAATCCGGGTCGGATCGTCGTATAACAGGGGCGCCACCCGGGCAATGGCGCCGGGTGTCGGCGTGAACTCGACCCCGAAACGCCAAGGGTAGCGCCCGCTCATCAACGCCGCGCGTGACACCGTGCATATCGCGGCACCGGCGTAGCCCCGATCGAAACTGACACCATCGCGTGCGATGGAATCGATGTTCGGCGTGCCGGCGCCGAGTGCCGTGTAGCCGCCACCGTAGGTCGACACATCGTTGTAGCCCAGGTCGTCGGCCAGGATGATGACGATGTTGGGCGCTCGCTGAGCGAACGACTTGTCTGCGGCCGTCGGTCCCTTCATCCACGGCACCGGGCGATTGGCATCGCGGGGATGCCGGATGTCGGTCAGCCAGCCCAGCGTGTATTGCATGACCACCAGGCGGTTGGTGTATGCCAGGGCGCCCATTGCGAGCAATGCGAGCAGCGCCATGCCCAGGTACTTGAGGGTTTTCATCGGAGTTTCTCTGGCGGATTCTCGATGAAATGGGGTCAGGTCTCAATACTGTTCGCTTAGGTCGATCTTCAGGGTTTACCCGAACCAGCGTCGATGTCGAGTCTCAGAGGAGGCGGACCCCAGAAAACC
>JAYUQC010000082.1:0-13233 GCA_043759735.1 Rhodoferax sp. | reverse complement strand
CGCAGCATGGAGCATTCCTGATGCGCGCCGCCGGGCCGTTCCCAAGGGCGAATTGCGCAATGCGCAGCATGGAGCATTCCTGATGAGCGCCGCGCGATGACCCAGGCCGCGTCGTCATGCCGGATCGTGTTCATGTTGCCCGGCGCACTGGAAGGCATTAGCGGCGGAACGATCTACGACCGCCGGATCGTCGAGGGTTTGCGCCGCGCGCGGTGGCAGGTGGACCTGCTTGCGCTGGCTGGCGGTTTTCCCTGGCCCGATGGCGCCGCGCGCGACGAAGCTGCCAGGCGGGTCGCGCAGTTGCCGGACGCGGCATGGGTAGTCGCCGACGGACTGGCCTTCGGCGCGCTGGCGGACATCGCGCTGCACCATGCCCGGCGCCTGCGCTGGGTGGCGTTGGTGCACCATCCCCTGGCGCTGGAGACCGGGCTCGACACCGCCAGCAGGCAACAGTTATTGAACAGCGAGCGGGGCGCGCTGGCCACGGCACGTGGTGTCATCGTGACCAGCGCGACCACCGCCGCTGCGCTGGCGGACTACGGCTTGGCACCGGCGCGCATCCACATCGTCGAGCCGGGCACTACACCGGCGCCGCTGGCCGCGGGTTCGGCCGATGCAGGCGATGGTGCACTGTGCACGCTGCTGTGCGTGGCATCGCTGACACCGCGCAAGGGTCACGCGCTTTTGCTCGACGCCCTGGCCGGCCTGCAGGACCGGAGCTGGACCTTGCACTGCGTGGGCGATACCCAGCGCGACGGCGCAACGACCAGGAACCTGCGCGCACGTATCGCGGCGCTCGGATTGGCGCAGCGCGTGCTGCTGCACGGCGAACTGACAAGCGCGGCGCTGCAGGCGATGTACGCGCGCGCCGACGCATTCGTGCTGGCGTCGTACTACGAAGGGTACGGCATGGCACTGGCCGAGGCTTTGGCGCGCGGCCTGCCGGTCATCAGCACGACAGGTGGTGCGATTGCCGATACGGTGCCCGCGGACGCCGGTGTGCTGGTGGCTCCGGGTGACAGCTCCGCGTTGCGCGCAGCGCTGGCACGCCTGCTCGACGAACCGCATTGGCGCGCGGCCCTGGCTGCAGGTGCCCGCAGGGCCCGCGCACGCCTGCATGACTGGCCCGTGGCGGTCGGGCATTTCGCTGCCGCGCTGGACGCAATAGAACGCGACGCCAGGGCGAGGCTCGCGCCATGACCGGATTCAGTGCCGGCTGGCTGGCGCTGCGCGAACCCTTTGATGAGGCCGCACGCGCGCTGGCCTGGCCGGCGCTCGACCGGCATGTCGAGGGGCTCCGACAACCCGCCGCATCGGGCCTGTCGCCGCCGCTTTCCGTGCTGGACCTGGCCTGCGGCACCGGCGCCAATGTGCGCGCGCTGGCGCCACGACTGGGTGGCGCACAATCCTGGCGCACGGTCGACCACGACCCGGCCTTGCTCGCTGCGCTCCCCCACGCCATGGCCCGATGGGCGCATGACCAAGGTTACCGGATCGACATCGGCCAAGTTGACGGCGCCGGGCTGCGCATCGAAGGCCCCGGCTTCAGCGCCGAACTGGTTACGGTCTGCGCCGATCTCGCCAGCGGCCTGGGCAGCATCGCCCTCGGGCAACCGGAACTCATCACGGCGTCGGCGCTGCTCGACCTGGTCTCGGCGCGCTGGCTCGACAAGTTGATCAATCAGGCATGCGGCGTTGGCGCTGCCGTGTTGTGCGCATTGACCGTCGACGGCCGCACCGAGTGGGAACCGCCCGACGCGGACGATGCCGCCGTGCACCGGCTGTTCGCCCTGCACCAGCGGCGCGACAAGGGTTTCGGCCCAGCGCTGGGGCCCGCTGCCGGCCTGTATGCCGGCCGTTGCCTCGCGGCTGCGCACTACGCCGTAGTGCAGGCCCGCAGCGACTGGGTGATCGACGTGGCCGGCGACCCGGCGCACGCACCGGCCATGCTGGCCGCATTGATCGAGGGCATGGCCGACGCCGCCGTCGCGCAGCAACCGGACGCCTTCGATGACGTGCGCAACTGGCAGGCCCGGCGCATGGCCCTGATCGGCCGCACGCGTCTGCGCGTGGGGCATGTGGACCTTATCGCGCTGCCGGCGCAGCGGCCAGGTCCAGATCCCACAATTGGTCGGCGCCCATCGGAAACACCTTGAATGGCGGACGCCGGCAATCGGCCAGGCGGGTCGCGCCCGGCAGACGCAGGCCGGGGCGGCCGTTGCCGATGATCACCGGCGCCAGCGCCAGATGCAGGCGGTCCAGCGCACCCTGGGCCAGAAAATGCGACACCGTCACACCGCCGCCTTCGACAAACAGCAGCCGCAAGCCACGCGCAAACAGCGCCGCAAGGCCACTCGCGACCGCGGGTGTGGCGTCGTGACGTAACAGGTTCGGCACCGCCAGTACCTGCGGCGCTCCCACCAAAGCTCTGGCCTCGGGCCCCCAGCGCGCATCACACAGCCACAACAGCGGCGCTGCTGCGTCACTGAAAACCCGCGCCGTCCGGGCGTAGCGCGCCAGCTGCAGTTGCGGATCGAACAGGACCCGCACCGGATGGGGCCCCGGCACATGGCGCACCGTCAATTGCGGATCGTCGATCGCCACCGTGCCCGCGCCCACGATGACCGCGTCGGCGAGCGCGCGCAGCCGATGCAGGTGGGTCAGGATCTCCGGGCCGTTGACGAAACGCGCATCGCCCGTCCGGGTCGCGATGCAGCCATCCAGACTTTGGCCCAATTGGCCGATCACCCAGGGCTGTATGTCGGCTCGGCAATCGAGCATGGGCTTGAGCAGCTCGAAAAGCGTTTGTGCTGCAGGATCCGCCGCGCCATCGAGTCGCCAGCCATCAGCATGGGTCCGGCGCAATCCGACATGTTGCGCCAGCATCGCTTGCGTGCCGGCCCGGCGCGCAGCGGCGAGGGCCAGGCAAGCCGCCCACACACGGTCAACATCGGCCTGCGGCGCAGACGAGGCCGGCAATACGAGAGGCAGGTTGTCGGGTTGCATGGTCTGGCTGGGGTTGCCCGCAAGCCGCATCCCTGGCGGACCGAAGCAGTATCGCAGAGCACGCCGGAATCAGTACTCCCAGGCCGCCGCTGGTGTTGCGATCAGTGCGCTGGCCATTGCCAGGATGGTCTGGCGCAGTGCGGCCGGGTTGCACGCGTGCGCGGCAAGCGGCGCAGAAAATGCCACGCGTGCCGGCATCGTCTGGTATGGCGGCCACAGGATCTGCATTGCCGCTGCCAGCTTTTCCCGGTCGGCGGCGTCACGCCGCAACCGCGTCAGCGGATGGCGCAGCGCCTGGGGCGACACTACCTGGCTGACGATGGCGGTGACGATGCATGTCTCGGGCGCCGCACGCGCAAACACCGTGAAACTGGCCGACCAGGCCTGCAAGGCGTCAATCGCCAACTGGACGCCTGCGGCGGCCGGGTCGGGTTCGATCTCGCCAGCGGGAAAAATCAACAAGGCACCGCCACGGCGCAGATGCATCACGCCGGCACGAAGGGCACGGGCGCGCGAGGCATCGTCAGCGTCGGCCAGCAGGAGCAGACTGGCACGCGCATGCGGCAATGCGCGCAGGAAGGGCCGGTCGCGCGCAATCACGCGCAGGTCGGGTCGCATTCGCAGGCTCGCGAACAGAGCCGCCGTATCGGTCATGCCAGGATGGTTCGCCAGCACCAGCAATGGCCCGCGCGCCGGAATGTGCGAGCGCCCTGCGACCTGCAGGCCACCGGCCAGGCGCCGCAGCACCCACGCACTCGCAGCGGCAAGCCCCGACGCGCCGACCCGGTCGTCGAACGCCCGCACGATCCGCGTGAAGCGCTGCACCGCAGGCCGCAGCAGCATCCGCGGCAAGGCACCATGCAGCGACAGCAGCCCGAGTGCATCGAGCAGGTCGTCCAGATTGATATCGGTCAGCGGATCGGCCGCACGGGACATTTTCGGGGCCAGGCGACAGAAGGAATGGAAATTTGCGGTTGCATCGCGTGCGATGGGGAACACAGGGGGCATGGGCGGAGCCGCGGCCATTGTGGCCTATCGGGTCGCCGGTATCCAGCCGGCGGGACAGCCACCTATCGCGCCGGCGCTGCGGTGTTGATGAACGCCTGCACATCGTCCAGCACCGGTGCAATCCAGCGCAGCGGCCAGGCAAATGCGCCGATCAGGGTTATGTGGCTGGCGCGTTCGTAGAACTTCAGCGTCACCGGCACCCCCGCGGCCTGCAGCTTGTTCGCCAGCTGCAAGGTGCTGCGTTGCGGACTGACCAGCGGGTCGTCCACCGGGGCGGCGAGAAAGCTGCGCGGTGCGTCTGGCGGTGTGAACCCAATGGGCTGTGCCTCCTCGGGGTAGTTCGGGTGGAAGAACACGGGCTGCGCGTCGGGGTTCTCGGTCGGGAAGAAGTCGTAGGGGCCGGCCAGTCCGATCCAGCCGGCGAGCTCGCCCGGCGCATGGCCGGCGGCCTTGAGCCAGCGCGCATCGAGCGCCAGCATCGCCGCGTTGTAACCACCGGCGCTGTGGCCCATCACGAACACCCGCTTCGGGTCGCCCCCCAGTCGCACAACCTGATCGAGACCGTAGGCCAGCGCCTGCGCGCTGTCGGCCAGGAAATCGGGGTAGCGCACCTCGGGGTAGAGCCGGTAGTCGGCGACCAGGGTCATCACCCCGCGCCCCGCCAGGGCCGCGGCTACAAATTGGTAGTCGGCGCGCTCGCCGGTGTTCCACGAACCGCCATAGAAGAAAACCACGGCAGGCCAGCCGGCCGCCGGCTTGGTTGCCGTCGGAGTGTAGATATCAAGCTTCTGGCGCGGCAGCGCGCCGTAGGCGACGTCCGATTGCAGCGTGTAGCTGCTGCTTGCCGTCACCGCGTTGAGCACGCCGGTGCCGGAACAGCCGCCCAACAACAAGGCCGACGCGATGGCGAGCAAGGCTGTCAGCCGCACTACGCTGCGGTTCAAGAGCGCCCCCAGCCCTGGCTTCGCCAGGCCCCCCGAGGGGGTGCCAGAAAACTTGGGAGCGGCCCGGCGTTTTCTCATGAGATTATTCGGCAATAGTGGCTCCTTCATTGAAGAGGTACCCTGCCTATACTGTATCGCGCTGTATCCGCGACTGCATCGTGAAGCCACGCCGACCCTGGCCCAATGGCCGGCGCTGGCGCAACCGTTCCATCCAACTGACACTGCCACCGCATGGACCAGACCTCGTTCGACACCATCATCGTAGGCGCGGGTACCGCCGGCTGCCTGCTCGCCAACCGGCTCAGCCAGGACCCGGCCCGGCGGGTGCTGTTGATCGAGGCCGGCCGCAAGGACAACTACCCCTGGATCCATATCCCCGTCGGTTACCTGTATTGCATCGGCAACCCGCGCACCGACTGGCTGTACCAGACCGAGGCCGAGGCCGGCCTGAATGGCCGCAGCCTGCGCTACCCGCGCGGCAAGGCGCTGGGAGGTTGTTCATCGATCAACGGCATGATCTACATGCGCGGCCAGGCGCGCGACTATGACCACTGGGCCACGCTGACCGGTGAAGACGACTGGAACTGGGCCAACAGCGTGCCCGATTTCAAGGCCCATGAAGACCATTTCCGCCTCGACGGCGGTGCCGACCCGCAACAACATGCACACCGTTTTTCCGAGATGCACGGCCATGGCGGCGAATGGCGCGTCGACAAGCAGCGGCTGCGCTGGGACATCCTGGAGGCGTTCGCGGACGCAGCGACCCAGGCCGGCATTCCGGCCACCGACGACTTCAATACCGGCGACAACTTCGGTGTCGGGTTCTTCGAGGTCAACCAGAAGGCGGGCTGGCGCTGGAACGCATCCAAGGCGTTCTTGCGGCCGGTGCAGCACCGAAGGAATCTGCAGGTGTGGACCGAAACCCTGACCGAGCGCCTGGTGTTCGAGCCAGGCCATTCGGGCCAGCCGCGTTGCACCGGCGTGGTTGTGCGGCGCGGTGGCGTACGCGTCGAAATCACGGCAAGGTCCGAGGTAGTGTTGTGTGCCGGCGCGGTCGGATCGCCGCAACTGCTGCAGCTGTCGGGTATCGGGCCGGCCACACTACTGCACAAACATGGCATAGACGTGGTAACGGATTCACCAGGAGTGGGCGCCAACCTGCAGGACCATTTGCAGATCCGGGCCGTATTCAAGGTCCAGGGCGCGCGCACGCTCAATACGCTGGCCAATAATCTGCTGGGCAAGGCGGCGATCGGTCTGGAATACCTGATCCGCCGTACCGGCCCGATGAGCATGTCGCCCAGCCAGCTGGGCGCATTCACCCGCTCCGACCCCGCCCAGCCGCATGCCAACCTCGAATATCATGTGCAACCGCTGAGCCTGGACGCGTTCGGCGACCCGCTGCACGCGTTCCCGGCTTTTACCGCCAGCGTCTGCAACCTGAATCCGACCAGCCGCGGCAGCATCCGCATCCGCAGCGCGTCGGCCGACGACGCGCCGGCCATTGCACCGAACTACCTCAGCACCGACCAGGACCGTCAGATCGCGGCCAACAGCCTGCGCCAGGTGCGCGCGATCGCAGCCCAGCCTGCGTTGGCGCCCTACCAGCCGCAGGAATGGAAACCGGGCGTGCAGTTCCAAAGCGACGCGGAACTGGCGCGTCTGGCGGGCGACATCGCCACCACCATCTTCCATCCGGTGGGCACGGCCAAAATGGGGCGCGCCGATGACCCGCACGCCGTGGTCGACGCGCGATTGCGGGTACGCGGCGTGACGGGCCTGCGGGTGGTCGATGCCAGTGTCATGCCGACCGTCACCAGCGGCAACACCAATGCCCCGACGCTGATGATTGCGGAGAAGGCTGCGCGCTGGATACGCGCGACGGGAGGGGTATGACCGACACCGGAACTGCGGCGACCGGCGCTGGCAGCCTTGTCAGCACTGGCAGTGGCGCCTTGTTCGGACCGGCCGGAGTCGCGAAACCGCCCGTTGCCGAACGCGGCCGTGTGATACTTTGACGGACCATCCGGTCGCGTCCCGGCCCGACAGGCCACCAACTATCTGCATCGAGGTTCGATCGTGGGAAAACTCCTGCTGCCACTGGTGGCATTGCTCAGCGGTGTTGCACTGCTGATCGTCGGCACCGGCCTGATGTTTGCCGCTATCGGCGCGCAGGCGGCAGCTGCGAAATTCTCCGGCCTGGTCACCGGCCTGGTGATGTCGGCATATTTCGCCGGTGCGATCTACGGCACCTATGCCTGCCCGCACATCATTCGCAAGGTCGGTTTCATCCGGGCATTCGCCGCCATGGCATCGATCGCCTCGACCTTGCCACTGCTGCACGCGCTGTGGATCAACCCCTGGTACTGGGGCGCCCTGCGTTTTGTCACCGGCCTGTGTCTGGTCGGCTTGTACCTGGTGGTGGAGAGCTGGCTCAATGTGGTTGCACCGACCGCACAGCGCGGCAAGGTGTTTGCGATCTACCTGGTCGTCAACATGGTGTCGCTGGCTGTCGGCCAGTGGCTGATCCTGGTTGGCGACCGGTTCGGCTTCGTTCCATTTGTGATGGTCTCGGTGCTGTTTTCGTTCGCGCTGGTTCCGATCACGTTGACACCGGTAGACCAGCCCGTGGTAACCGAAGCGTCCACGTTCAGCCTGATCGAGCTGTTCACGATCTCGCCGATCGGAACGATCGGCGCGCTGGTCTCGGGCATGCTGAGCGGGCCGCTGCTCGGCCTGGGCCATGTGTTCGGCGCCGGCGTCGGCTTCAGCGAGGCCGGCATCGCCACCTTCATGGCCGCCACCATCCTGGGTGGGGCGGTGTTCCAGTGGCCGGTAGGCCATTTCTCCGATCGGCATGACCGGCGCCTGGTGTTGCTCTGGGTTGCGCTCGCCTGCGCTGCCGTGGCCGGTGTCGGCTACATTCTGGCGCGCGATTATGAGAACTCGTTGATCGGACTGGGTGTGGTTTTCGGCGGACTGGCGTTCACCGTCTACGGCATCAGCGTGGCGCATGTCAACGATCTGGTCGATCGCGCCAAGGTACTGCAGGTCACCGGCGGCCTGCTGCTACTCAATGGTATGGGCGCCACCATCGGCCCGACGCTGGCCGGCGGCCTGATGGACCTGATGGGCCCGGAGGCATTGATGCTGTACTTTGCCGGTGTGCTATCGGTTCTGGCAACGCTCACATGGCATTACAAGCGCAAGTTCCCGCTCAACCACGGTGACCCCCATGAAAAGTCCGACTATGTGATGGCGGGCAGCAGTACACAGGCGGTCCTGCCGATGGATCCGCGCATTCCCGATGGCAAAATGCCAAAGCAAAGAGCCGACGACGCCGCGGCACCGCCACCCGAGGAACCGATTCCCGCGACCAGTGCGTCCAGACCGGGCTGAGCACAGGTCGGGGCAATTACTTGAATTGCGCCCACGGCGATAGTCCTTGGGCGCATGATGAAGCGCCTACACTTTCCGGTCGGGCCAATGCGTACGCAGTGTTGCGTCGGATCGGACCGTCATGCGGGGTACTCGTGGCGGACACAGAAGTCGACTACATCATTGTGGGCAGCGGTTCTGCCGGCTGTGTGCTGGCCGACAAGCTGAGCGCCGATGGCCGCACCACGGTACTGGTGCTGGAAGCGGGTGGACATGACCGCCGCGTATGGATCAACATGCCGATCGGGTATGGCAAGACCTTCTACGACGAACGCGTCAACTGGAAGTTCGAGGCCGAACAAGACCCGGGACTGAACAACCGGCGCATCTATTTTCCGCGCGGCAAGGTCGTCGGCGGTTCGAGCTCGATCAACGCCATGGTGTATTGCCGCGGCCTGCCGCGCGACTTCGATGACTGGGCGCTGGAGGGCAATCGCGGCTGGTCCTGGTCCGACGTGCGCCCTGTCTACGAACAATTCGAGCGACCCGTGGACGCCGACGGCGTTGCGTCGCCGGGCGGTTCGCTGTTCGTCAGCGACGTGCGCCACCAGCTGCACCCGACGCAACACCATTTCTTCGACGCTGCCCGCCAAGCCGGGCTGCCGTTCACCGAGGACTTCAATGGGGCCCAGCCCGAGGGCGTTGGGCGTTACCGCATCAACACCCGCCGCGGCATGCGCTGGTCGGCCGCCGATGCCTTCCTGCGTCCGGCGCAAAGGCGCGGCCGGCTCGACCTGCAGACCGGGGCATGCGTGGAGCGCGTGCTGTTCGAAGGCCGCAGGGCCGTCGGTGTGTGCTATCGGCAAGGCGGCGCCCTTCACACGGCGCGCGCGCGCGCGGCGGTCGTGCTCAGCGCCGGTGCGATCCAGAGTCCGCAATTGCTGCAACTTTCGGGCGTAGGCCCTGCTGCGCTGCTCGAGCGCCATGGCATCATGCCGGTGCTGTTGCAGGAGCAGGTGGGTGCCAATCTGCAGGACCATCTGGCCATGAGCTACTCCTTCAAGGCCACCGAACCCACGCTGAACAACGTGCTCGGCTCCGCATGGGGCAGGCTGCGCGTCGGCCTGCGATATGTGAGCACGCTGGGCGGGCCCTTGAGCATCAGCGTGAACCAGTGCGGTGGCTTTGTGCGTTCGCATCCGAAGGCATTGCAAGCCGACATGCAGCTCTATTGCAATCCGATCACCTACACCCTGGCCGCATCGAAGACCGGCACCCAGATCGTGCCCGACCGCTTCGCCGGCTTCATCCTGTGTTTCCAGCCCTGCCGACCGCTGAGCCGCGGAAAGGTCGAGATCGCCGGACCAGAGGCCGCGCAGGCGCCGCGCATCCTGCCCAACTACCTGTCGCACCCCGAAGACGTGGCGCAGGCGCTGCGCGGCGCGCGACTGATACGACGCCTTTGCGAGACCGCAGCGATGCGGGGCCTGATCCAGCAACCGATCCCGCCCAGCCTGACCGGCATGTCCGATGCGGACATGGTGCAAGATTTCCGCAATCGGGCCAGCACCTGCTACCACCCCGTTGGCAGTTGCCGCATGGGGCCGGACGCGGCCACCTCGGTCGTCGGCGCCGACCTGAAAGTGCACGGACTCGACCATCTGTATATCGTCGACGCGTCGGTGTTTCCGAACCTCACCTCGGGCAATACGCATGCGCCGACCACGATGGTCGCGCACAAGGGCGCGCAAGCCATCCTGGCCGCGCAGCATTGATTTCACCAGGAGCACATGCCCATGCAACTCGCATCCATCAAGACTTTTATCGTTGGCAACCCGCCACCGTCGTTTGGCGGCAAATATTTCGTGTTTGTGAAGATCCGTACCGCCTGCGGCATCGAAGGTGTCGGCGAGGCCTATGCGGCGACCTTCAGCCCGCATGTGATCGCCGCTATGGCCGAGGACCTGTTCGAACGCGTGTTCGCCGGAGAGGACCCGATGCAGATCGAAACCCTGTGGCGCAAGGCCTATGGTGCAGGCTTTACGCTGCGCCCGGACGTTTCGCTGATGGGTGTGCTCAGCGCGCTGGAGATGGCCTGCTGGGACATCACCGGCAAGGCGCTGGAGCAACCCATCTACAAGTTGCTCGGCGGCCTGGTCAACCCGCGTCTGCGCTCCTATACCTATCTGTACCCCGACGAGAACGAGACCGACGCGTTCTACGACGACCCGGTCAAGTCGGCCGAACGCGCTGCCGTCTATGTACAACAGGGCTTCACCGCGGTCAAACTCGATCCCGTCGGAGGCTATTCGGTGTTCGATCCGCGCCAGCCCACGCTGGAACGCATGAACCTGTCGGAGCGCTTTTGCAAGCTGATCCGCGAGGCGGTCGGTGACAAGGCCGACATCCTGTTCGGCACCCACGGCCAGTTCACCGTGTCCGGCGCCAAGCGCATGGCGCGGCGGATCGAAAAATACGACCCTTTGTGGTTCGAAGAGCCGACACCGCCCGAGCGCCCGGAGATGATGGCCGAGGTGGCGCGCCACACCAGCATCCCGGTCGCCACCGGCGAGCGCCTGTGCACCAAATACGAGTTTGCGCGCGTGCTCGAGACCGGCGCCGCTAGCATCCTGCAACCGGCGCTGGGCCGGGTCGGCGGCATCCTGGAGTGCAAGAAGATCGCCGGCATGGCCGAGACCCACTATGCGCAGATTGCGCCGCACCTGTACTGTGGCCCGATCGAGGCGGCCGCCAACATCCAGCTCGCCGCCAGCATCCCGAACTTCCTGATCCTCGAGAGCATCCAGCAACTCGGCGGCTTCCATGAAAAGCTGCTGAAGAAGAAGATCCAGTGGGAAGACGGTTACGTGATACCGAGCAAGGACCCAGGCCTGGGCGTGGAACTGAACGAGGAAGTCGCACTGGCCAATCCATACACCAGCACCGCGCTGCATCTGGAGATGGCGCAGCACCCGCTAGGGTACTACTGAGACCTTGTGTGCCAGACCAAGAAACCATGAAAACCTACCAGAACCTCATTGCCAACCGATGGGTCGCGTCCGACGCCGGCTGCATCATTGACATCGTCAACCCCGCCACGGAAGCGATTGCCGGGCGGGTCCATCTGGCAAGTCCAGCGCAGGTCCTGCAAGCCTGCGACGCCGCCGCGCAAGCCCAGCGTGCGTGGCGCAAGACGCCGGCGATCGCACGCGCGGACTTCATGCGCCGCCTCGCCGACGCGCTGGTTGCGCGCAAGGACGCGATCGGTGCGGCGCTCGCGCTGGAGTCCGGCAAAAGCCTGGATGACGCGACCAACGAGGCCGTATACGCGGCCGACATCACGCGGTACCACGCCGAATGGGCGCGGCGCATCGAAGGCGAGGTCATCCCCAGCGACAGCCCGTCGGAGAATCTGGTGCTGCACCGCGAACCGCTGGGCGTCGCAGCCTGCCTGATCCCGTTCAACTACCCGGTCTACACGTTGCTGCGCAAGATCGCGCCGGCGCTGATCACCGGCAACACCGTCGTCGTGCGCCCGAGCAACAATACGCCCTGCAGCGCCTTCGAGATCGCGCAGGCGGTGCTGGATGCGGGCCTGCCGGCGGGCGTAGTCAACATCATGGCGATGGACCATGACGCGGCCGAGCAGATGTGCACGCATGCACGCGTGGCCATGATCACGCTGACTGGCAGCGTTGCCGCCGGGCGCCGCATGCTGGAGTTCTCGAAGGTCAACATCGCGCGCGTCTCGCTGGAGATGGGCGGCAAGACGCCAGCCATCATCACGCCTAGCGCCGACCTGGACAAGGCGATCGCCGCCATCGTCGCCTCCAAGACAACCCACTGCGGCCAGTTGTGCACCGCGGTCGAACGCGTCTACGTGCAACGCGCGTTGCACGATCGGGTGCTGGCTCGCCTGCGCACGGCCATGCAGGCGCGCGCCTTTGGCGGCCGCGACGCGGACGCGTCGCGCATGGGCCCGCTGGTCAGCGCCGCCGCGCGCCAGGGCATCCATGACATGGTGCAACGTGCTGTTGCCGACAGTGCGAGACTCGAATGCGGAGGCGTCATGCCCGACGAAGTCAAGGGCTATTTCTACCCGCCCACACTGCTCAGCGGCATGCGCCAGGACGCCGAGATCGTGCAACAGGAAACTTTCGGCCCTGTGTTGTGCGTATTACCCTACGACAGCTTCGACGACGCGCTGGCCATGGCCAGCGACCACCAGTACGGTCTGGCCTCGGTTCTGTTCAGCAACGACTACCGCCAGGTCATGCAGGCCGGCAACGAGATCGAAGCCGGGGAGTTGTACATCAACCGCACGCCTGCCGACCCGTACCAGGGGTACCACGCGGGGTGGAAACGTTCCGGGTTAGGTGGGGACGATGGCAAGCATGGGATGCTGGAATTTACGCAGACGCGGTTGGTGGTGATGGCGTATTGAGCGCCCCCAGCCCTGGTTTGGCCAGGCCCCCCATGGGGCATAAGCGCTAACTTAAACATCATGCCATTTCCCCCTCACATCGATAGCGCCGCTTGCGTGGCGGCTCGCGCAGCTTGGCGCCTTTGTTGGCGCATTTGGGGCCAGGGAGACTCTGGCAGGACTCTGGGGTCAAGTCTTGCGATGCAACAGGCCTTTGTGGCAATGGAGACTCTGGGGTCAAGTCTTGCGATGCAACAGGCCTTTGGGGCCAGGTCTGGCAATGCAACATCTTCTTTTCGCATTGCTCATCCAGAAATTGGCCGTGCCCGCAAAGTACCTTTGAAATGTGGCAATGCAAGACTTGACCCCAAAGCGGTTAAGCCGTTGGGGTCAAGTCTTGTTTTGAAAGGGTAAGCCGTTGGGGTCAAGTCTCAATACTGTTCGTTTAGATGGTTTTCTGTCATGATTCAGGCT
>JAYUQC010000081.1:0-4592 GCA_043759735.1 Rhodoferax sp. | reverse complement strand
AAGGCGTCCGATCTAGGCGCAAAGCACAGCCATAGCTCGGGCTATGGCGAGCATTTGCAACAACGAGCGGGCGTCTTTTGGCGTGATGAGCGGGCATGCTCGAAAGACTCTCAGCCTCTCAGCGGCCTGCGCGCACTTCGGCCACCAGATAATCGACAATTTGCAGCGCATGGTGCATGCTGCTGGCCATCGCGCCATCGGTGTAAAACCGGCCAGCCACACCCAGCGCCGGGACGCCCTCGACGCTGTAGGCATCCTGCAACTGGGTCGCGCGGGCGGCGGCGGCATGCATCTGCGGCGAGGCAAACAGCTCCGCGAAACGGGCCTTGTCGACGCCTTGTTGGCCGACCCATTCGGTGATGGCCGCGCCACGCGACAGATCGAGCTTCTCGTTGTGGATCGCGGCAAACACCTTGGCGTGAAGCTTGTCCACCACGCCCATGGCGCTCAAGGTGTAGAAAAGCCGCTGCTGGGGCACGAACGCGTCCCGGAAACCCACCGGCACCCGGCGCACCACGATGTCCTTGGGCAGGCGCGCCATCCATGCCTCCAAGGTCGGTTCGAAGGCATGGCAATGCGGGCAGCCGTACCAGAAAAAGTCGACCACCTCGATCGAGCCCGCCGGCGCCTCCACTGCGGCTGTTTTGCGCAGCGTCTGGTAGTCGAAGCCGGACTCCGGCTTGCGGGCCTGGGCCTGGGCCGGCGACACCAGCGTCTGTCCGGTGACAACCGCGGCGACAGCGGCGGCTGAAAATGCGCGACGTTTCATGCGTGTTTGCTCCTGCAATGCGTTCCTGACTGGGACTGCGCGGCGACCGATAGGTTCAACGCTGGACCCGCACCAGCGCGGCCTCCATGCCCAGGCCTTCGAGCTTTTCCTTGGTCAGATCGGCGTCCTCGCGCTTGTCGAACGGCCCCACCCGGACCCGGTAAACGGTGCGGCCCGACTGTTCGCGCTCGGACACCCGGGCCTCGATGCCGCCCAATGACAGCCGGGCCCGCTGCGACTCGGCATCGACGGCAGTGCGATAAGCCCCGATCTGGACGAAATAGGCGAACGGATCGGTGCCGGTGGCCGCCGCCCTGGCGCGCGCCAGGTCCCCCAGCGGATCGGGCCCCGGTGCAGGGCCAGGGGAGGTGGCAGCGCCGGCCGGGGTCGGGGTGGGAATACCGGCAACGGCCGGCGGAACGCCCTTGTAGGCGCCTGGATCCGCCGCGTCCGCCGGTGCTGCCGGAGCCGCAGGGACCACGGCGCGCGCCGGGTTCTTGCCGTACAGCGGCGCGTTCGGATCCCAGTCCTTGTTGCGGCGGGTTTCGGCGGCGTCCTGGTCTTGCGACCGGCTCGGTCCCTTGTTCAGGAACGGTACCGGCACCTTGGTGACATATACCGCCACCGCCAGCGCCACTCCCAGCCCGATCACGATACCCACGATCAGACCCAACACGGTCCCACCCTTTTGCTGTTGCATGCCGCGCCCTTGCCTTTTGAAGTGCTCCATTGTCACCGGGCTCACATTGTGCGCGGCGCACTGACGCCGAGCAACGCCAGGCCATTGCGCAGCACCTGCGCCGTAGCGGCCACCAGGGCCAGGCGGGCCAGCCGCAGCGGCACCTCGTCGACCAAAATGCGTTCGGCGTCGTAGTAACTGTGGTATGCCGCGGCCAGGTCGCGCAGGAAGAAGGTGACGTCGTGTGGCGCGACATCGCGCGCCGCCGCCGCCAGCATGTCGGGGTAGCGGGCCAGCAGCAGCATCAGGGTCATCGCCGGTGCCGACTGCAGCGCGCCCAGGTCGACCGAGGGCAAGGTGGCTTCATCACCGGCCCAGGCCCTCAGTACCGAACAGATCCGGGCGTGGGCATACTGAACGTAATAAACCGGGTTGTCGTTGTTCTGTGCCAGCGCCAGGTCGACGTCGAACACGTATTCGGTATCGGGTTTGCGGCTGAGCAGGAAAAACCGCACCGCATCCTTGCTGGTCCATTCGATCAGGTCGCGCAGAGTGACATAACTGCCCGAGCGCTTGGAGATCTTGACCTCGGCACCGCCGCGCATGACGCGCACCATGGTGTGCAGCACGTAGTCCGGATAGCCCTGCGGAATCCCCACGTTGGCCGCCTGCAGGCCGGCCCGCACCCGGGCAATGGTGCCATGGTGGTCGGTTCCCTGGATATTGACAACGCGCGAGAATCCGCGCTCCCATTTGCTGATGTGATAGGCCACGTCGGGCACGAAATAGGTGTACGAGCCGTCGCCCTTGCGCATCACCCGGTCCTTGTCGTCACCGTAATCGGTCGAACGCAGCCACAGCGCGCCGTCCTGATCATAGGTCTTGCCCGCCTGCTGCAGGCGCTGCACGGTCTGCTCTACCCTGCCGCTGGTGTACAGGCTGGACTCCAGGTAATAGTTGTCGAAACGCACCGCGAACGCCTGCAAATCCAGATCCTGCTCGTGGCGCAGGTAGGCCACGGCGAACTGGCGGATCGAATCGATATCGTTCACATCCCCGCTGGCGGTGTATTCGCGGTCGTCGGAACGAACGGTCTTGCGGGCAAGAAAATCGGCCGCGATGTCGGCGATGTAGCTCCCGTTGTAAGCCGCCTCGGGCCACTGCGGGTCGCCGGGCTTGCAGCCCTGCGCGCGCAACTGGGTGCTCTGCGCCAGCGTGGCGATCTGCACGCCGGCGTCGTTGTAGTAGAACTCGCGATACACGGCCCAGCCCTGGGTCGCGCACAGGTTGCAGATCGCGTCGCCCAGCGCGGCCTGGCGGCCGTGGCCGACATGCAGCGGGCCGGTCGGGTTGGCAGACACGAATTCGACCATCAGGCGCTGGCCGTTGCGCGGCAACACGCCAAACGCCTCCCCGCCGGCCAGCACCTCGCGCACGATCTGCTGCTTGGCCTCGGGTTTGAGCCGGATATTGATGAAGCCCGGTCCGGCAATGTCGATGTCCGATACCCATTGCCGGTAGATCGTCTGCGCCAGCAGCGCGGCGCGGATCTGCTCGGCCAGCAGGCGCGGATTGAGTTTAAGCGGCTTGGCCAGCTGCATCGCGGCCGTGGTGGCGAAATCACCGTGGGCGGCGACCTTGGGCGACTCGAACACCGCCCGCGCCGCGGCGTCGGGGGCCAGTTCGGACACGACGAGCGCCAGGCCATCCTGCAATTCCTTTTTGATCTTGAGCATAGGGCTCGATTCTAGGAGGCCACACAGGCCGGACTCTCCACGCCAGCCCACCTCTCATCCGAGCGGCGGCGCGTATGATGCAAAACAGGCTTTTTCGGAAGCCGTCGGCAATGGAAAGAGTACGGGCGGCATGAACCAAAAGGAACTCCCGGCTTCGGCCGTTCGCACATGTCGCAGTTCGAACGCCTGTACAAGCTGAAAAGCTACCTCGACGCCGGTCGCTGTCTGACCAGGAGTTTCCTGCTGGAGGACTTGCAGACCAAACCCTCGTCGCTCAAACGCGACCTGGCCCACCTGCGCAATCGCATGGGCGCGCCGGTCATCTTCGACCGCGCACTGGGCGGCTGGCGGCTCGACCGGCAGACGGACCAGGTCGGCGCACAGTACGAACTGCCGGGCCTGTGGCTGGCAGCCGACGAAATCCACGCGCTACTCACCATCCAGCACCTGCTGGTGAACCTGGACGCGGGCGGCCTGCTGGGCCCGCATATCGATCCGATGGTCAAGCGCCTGACGGCCCTGCTCGACAAGGGCGCCCATGCCGGCCCCGAACTGGCGCGACGCATCCGGGTCCAGACGGTGGGCGCGCGCCGCCTGCACCTGCCGCATTTCCAGGCCGTTGGCAGCGCCTTGCTGCGGCGCCAGCGTCTGGCTCTCACGCACTACAACCGCGGCAGCAACGAGACGCGCGAGCGCGAAGTCTCGCCGCAGCGGCTGATCCACTACCGCGACAACTGGTACCTCGACGCCTGGTGCCATGTGCGGCGCGGCCTGCGCAGCTTTGCGGTTGATGCGGTGCAGGCGGCGCGGGTGCTCGACAAACCCGCGATCGACGTGCCCGACGCCGAACTCGACGCCGTGCTCGGCGCCGGCTACGGCATCTTCGCCGGCCGCAAGCTGCAATGGGCCACGCTGCGCTTCACGCCCGAACGCGCACGCTGGGTGTCGGCCGAGACCTGGCACCCGAAGCAGCGCGGGCGCTTCGAGGCCGACGGCCACTACCGGCTCGAGCTGCCCTACGCCGACCCGCGCGAGCTGGTGATGGACATCCTGCGGCATGTGCCGGAGGTGGAGGTGGTAGGGCCGGCGGCGTTGCGGGAGGCGGTGGGGGAGAAACTGCGACTGGGGGCTGAAAAGATGGGCTGGAGGGTCACGCCATGAGCCTGGCGCGCAGCATGATTTGCATCCGAAATAGGGAAGTCGTGTCCAGATGGATAATTTTTCTCCTAACGACCTCAAGACAATTCTTCACTCGAAGCGAGCCAACATCTACTACCTGGAGCATTGCCGGGTGTTGATCAATGGCGGTCGGGTGGAGTACGTGACCGAGAGCAGCAAGCAATCGCTGTACTGGAACATACCCATCGCCAACACGACAACCTTGCTTCTGGGTACCGGCACGTCCATC
>JAYUQC010000080.1:0-13282 GCA_043759735.1 Rhodoferax sp. | reverse complement strand
ATCGTTGCCGCAGAACTGCCACGCGGTCGCGCCGAGGTCACCGCGGTGATGGGTGGACTGAACGTGGTCGACGCCGAGCAAGGCACCACCCATGTGATTGCCACCGCAGCGGTCGAGGCTTTCTTGCCGATTGATGCGGCGGCATGGCGGCTCTGCGGCAAAAGCTGAGCTACGGGCACATTCGGCGCGCGCCGGGAAACCTGGCACGGCTGCGGCGCCGCCGCTGCGCGCTGCAAGAACCTCCCGGTCATTCGACCGTCACGCTCTTGGCCAGGTTTCTCGGCTTGTCCACATCGGTCCCCCGCGCGCAGGCGGTGTGATAGGCCAGCAACTGCAACGGCACCACATGCAGCAGCGGCGACAACGCTCCGTAGTGCTCCGGCATGCGGATCACGTTGATGCCTTCGCCGCGTTCGATATGCGTGTCGCCATCGGCCAGCACATACAGCACGCCGCCGCGCGCGCGGACCTCGTGCATGTTGCTCTTGAGCTTTTCCAGCAATGCGTCATTGGGCGCGACCGTCACCACCGGCATCGCGCTGGTCACCAGGGCCAACGGGCCATGTTTGAGTTCACCCGCAGGGTAGGCTTCGGCGTGGATATAGCTGATCTCCTTTAGTTTCAACGCGCCCTCCAGTGCAATCGGGTAATGCAGGCCACGTCCCAGGAACAGCGCGTTTTCCATCTTCGCGAAATCCTGCGCCCAGGCGATGATCTGCGGCTCCAGCGCCAGCACCGCCTGTAGCGCCACCGGCAGGTGGCGCATCGCCTTGAGGTGTTCATCTTCCTGTTCCTGGCTGAGTTTGCCGCGGCTTTGCGCCAGCGCCAGCGTCAGCAGGAACAGGCCGGCCAGTTGTGCGGTGAAGGCCTTGGTCGAGGCCACGCCGATCTCGATGCCGGCGCGGGTGATGTAGGCCAGCTTGCATTCGCGCACCATCGCGCTGGTGGCCACATTGCAGATTGTCAGCGTATGGTCCATGCCCAGGCTCTGCGCGTGGCGCAGCGCGGCCAGCGTATCGGCGGTCTCGCCCGACTGGGTGATGGTGACCACCAGCGTCTTGGGGTTCGGCACCGAGGTGCGATAGCGGTATTCACTGGCTACCTCGACCTGGGTCGGGATGCCGGCGATGCTCTCGAGCCAGTATTTGGCGGTGCAGCCGCTGTAGTAGCTGGTGCCGCAGGCCAGGATCAGCACCGAGTCGATCTGCTGAAACACCCGCGCCGCGCTCGCTTCGGCGCCGTCGAACAGTTCGGGCACGATGCTCTGCACGCCTTCGAGCGTGTCGCCGATCGCGCGGGGCTGTTCGAATATCTCTTTTTGCATGTAATGCCGATACGGCCCCAGCTCGGCCGCGCCGCTGTGCGCCAGCACCGTCTTGACCGGGCGCTGCGCGGGTTCGACCGGCTTGTGGGCCTTGTCGACCAGCCAGTACTTGCCCAGTTGCACGTCGACCACGTCGCCCTCGTTCAGGTAGACGATCTGGTCGGTCACGCCGGCAAGCGCCATCGCGTCACTGGCCAGGAAATGTTCGCGCCCGTCGGACCCCACACCCAGGATCAATGGCGAGCCGGCCCTGGCCCCCACCATGCGCTGCGGCTCGTCCTTGCAAAACACCGCAATGGCGTAGGCGCCGCGCAACTGCAGCACCGCTGCCTTGACTGCTTCGAACAGATCGCCGTCATACAGGCTGTCCACCAGATGGGCGATGACTTCGGTATCGGTCTGGCTCTGGAAAACATACCCGCGCGCGCTCAGGGTGGCGCGCAATTCGTCGTGGTTTTCGATGATGCCGTTGTGTACCAGCGCAATGCGTCCGGGCCGATCATGGGCGTCGGCGCCAGTGCCATGGCTGAAATGGGGGTGGGCGTTGTGCACCGCCGGCACACCGTGGGTGGCCCAGCGGGTATGGGCAATGCCGGTTGTGCCCTGCAGCTTGCCATTGGCAACCTGTTCGATCAATTCGGCTACGCGCGAGGTGCTGCGCGCGCGCTGCAGGCCCTCCACATGCACGGCAACCCCGCAGGAGTCATAGCCGCGGTATTCGAGCCGCTGCAGGCCCTGGACCAGAATGGGAACGATGTTGCGGGTGGAAACGGCGCCAACAATGCCACACATAAACGATGCTCCAGAAGTTGTGGCGCGATATTAAGTGCACTTACGAAAAATTATTCGCCAATAAATTCACATATATGGATGATTGTTTCACAAATTGGTTGAATCGTCTCTTTGTTTCATGGATGATTGGTTGATGGAACAAATATCACTAGATGAGATCGATCTGCGCCTGCTTGACCAGTTGCAGCGCGACGCCTCGCTGAGCAACCTGGAACTGGCGCAGCGCGTGTTCACATCGCCGCCAACCTGCCTGCGGCGGGTCAAGCGTCTGCGTGAGGCGGGGGTGATCGAGCAGCAGATTGCGGTGCTGTCGGCGGACACGCTGGCGCCGGTGCTGGGCCATGGGCTCACGGCCATCGTCGAGATAACGCTCGATCGCCAGGCAGCCGAATGGCTCGATGCGTTCGAGCAGCGAGCGGTGCAGGATGCGGGAGTACAACAGTGCTACCGGGTGTCGCCGGGGCCCGATTTCATGCTCGTCGTGCACACGCGCGACATGCCGCATTACCTCGCACTGGCCCAGCGCCTGTTCACCAGCGACGCGAACGTGCGCAACGTCAAGGCATTCTTCAGCGTCAAACGCGCCAAATTCGGCGCGCTGTTGCCGCTCAGGGGCGAACCGCCGATGGCGCCGGCGCGCCAGACGAGGCCAACGGCAGGCTCAGGCTGATACGACAACCCTGACCCGGCATGCTGGACGCCCGGATATGCCCGCCATGGCGCTCGACGACCCGACGTGCCAGCGCCAGCCCGATGCCGATACCGTCGAACTGGCGGGCACTGTGCAAACTTTGGAAGACGCGAAACAGGCGCTCCTGCATGCGAGCGTCAAATCCGACCCCGTTGTCCTGCACATGGATTTCGCAGTACCCATCTTGCAGCAACTCCCAGCTGACGTCGACCTGGGCTACCGGGCAGTCCCGACTGAATTTGAGCGCGTTGTCGAGCAGACAGGTCATCATCTGGCTGAGCAGCGCCATATCGCCGCGCACCCGGGGCAGGTCCGGCGCGATGCGCCAACAAACCTCGCGCCCGTCGGCTCTGTCCTGAAGTTGGCGGCGGGTGTCGTCCAGCAGACGAACCATGTCGACCTTGATCGGCTGCAGTACCGCACGGCTGACCCGCGACAGATCCATCAACCCGTCCATCAGCCGGCCCATGTGGACAGCTGCATCCGCGGCGGTATCAAGGTGCGCAGCAATGGCCGGATCGAGCGCATCGCCCAGGTCCTCGCGGGCAATGCGCAGGTAGGAGTTGACATGGCGCAGCGACGCCCGCAGATCGTGCGATACCGAGTAGGTGAAGTCCTCCAGCGCCAGCCGCGCCTGCGCCAGCTCGCGATCGAGTTGCGCGATGCGCTGTTGCGGATCGCTGTGCGGTGGCATCATTTTTTGGGACGGGTCCAGCCCGCAATGGTCGTCTGGCGGCCACGCGCCACGCTCAGTGCACCGGGCGCCGTGTCCTTGGTGATGGTCGAGCCGCCGCCGACCGTGCCCCTGGCGCCCAAAGTAACCGGCGCGACCAGCACGCAGTTGCTGCCTACATGCACATCAGCCTCGATCACGGTGCGGTGCTTGAACGCGCCGTCATAGTTGGCGGTGATGCTGCCCGCCCCATAGTTGACCCGCTCGCCCACCGTTGCGTCACCCAGGTAGGCCAGGTGGTTGGCCTTGGCGCCCCTGGCCAGGGTCGAATTCTTGATCTCGACGAAGTTGCCGATGTGTACCTCAGGGCCGAGCTGGGCGCCGGGTCGCAGCCGTGCGAACGGACCGACCCGCGCCCCGGCGCCCACCGTCACGCCGGCCTTTTCGCCATCGATATGGGTAAACGGGTGGATCACCGCGCCCGCTTCGATACGTGCGTTGGCTATGACACAATTCGCGCCGATCTGCACATCATCGCCCAGCCAGACCGAACCCTCGAACAGGCAGTTGACGTCGATGGCCACGTCCTGCCCGCATTGCAGGTCCCCGCGCAGGTCAAAGCGCGCCGGGTCGGCGATACGCACGCCCTGCTCCATCAGGCGCGTCGCAGCGCGAAGCTGGTAGGCCCGCTCCAGTTCCGCCAGCTGCACCGGGCTATTGACACCGGCCACCTGCACCGCGTCCGTGATGCGGTGGGCGACAACGGACACGCCGTCGGCGACCGCGAACTTGACGATGTCGGTGAGGTAGTACTCTTGTTGCGCATTGTTGTTGTCCAGTCGCGCCAACCAGGTCTTGAGCAACCGCGCCGGAACCGCCATGATGCCGCTGTAGATTTCGCGGATCGACAATTGCGCGGCACTGGCATCCTTTTGCTCCACGATGGCCCGCACCGGGGCGCTGTCACCACCACCGTCGCGCACAATACGCCCGTAACCCGTGGGGTCGGCCAGCTCCAGCGTCAGCAGGGCCAGTTTGTCGCCGCCGCACAGGGCGATCAGTGCAACCAGGGTCTGCGCCTGTGTCAATGGCACATCGCCGCTGAGTACCACCACGATGCCGTCGTCCGGCAATACCGGCACGGCCTGCTGCACCGCGTGCCCGGTGCCCAGCTGCGGCTCCTGGCGCACGCACTGCAGTTGCAGCGCCGAGCCAGCACCGCTGCGTGGTGCGCAGGCGGCCTCGACCGCATCCGCGCCGTGGCCGGTGATCAGCACCGCGCTGCGCGCGCCGAGTTCGGCCGCCGTGGCCAATACATGGTGCACCAATGCACGACCGGCCAATGGGTGCAATACTTTGGGCAGCTTGCTTTTCATGCGGGTGCCCTTGCCCGCTGCCATGATGACCACATCCACGATGCCAATGCTTGAAGCCATTTCCGTATTCCGTCGTAACAGTTTGACCTGGGGCAGGATTATCGGCCTGTGCCAGCACACGCCCCACGCAGCCGCTTTGCGCCCGGCCCACCGCGGGGGTGCGGCAGGACTTGGGGCGGCCCTGCGTTTTCTTGTGTGCGGCATCACGCTGGTGTTGTTGACGGCGTGCAGCGCCGTCAAGCTGGCCTACAACAATCTGCCCGATCTGGCGTATTGGTGGGTCGATGGCTACGTCGACCTCGACGACGGGCAATCTGTGCAACTGCGCGCCGACCTTGCGCGCCTGCTGGACTGGCACCGCGCCAACGAACTGCCCAAGATCGCCGACCTGCTGCAACAGATCCAGCGTCAGGCGCCCGCCGATACCACCGCTCAGAACATGTGCCGCTTGTTCGACGAGACGCGCAGCCGATTTGACGTCGTGGCGGTGCAGGCTGAATCGGCAGCGGTTGCGCTGGCCATGGCCATGTCACCCGCCCAGATCAAACATCTCGAGGCCCGGTACGAAAAGGGCAACACCAAATGGCGCCGCGAGTGGCTGACAGGCGATCGCGCCGAGCGCATGGAAAAGCGGTTGAATGCGGCGGTCGAACGGGCGGAGGAATTTTATGGAACCCTGGACGACAAACAGCGCGCCGTGCTGCAGGCGGCGATCACGCGTTCTGGATTCGACCCACAGCGCAGTTTTTCGGAACGGCAGCGGCGCCAGCAGGACCTGCTGCGGACCCTGCGCGCGCTCGACGGCAGCAATGGCGCGCCGAGACCGTCCGTCGCACAGGCGGCCGTCCTCTTGCGCGACACCCTGGCGCGATCGGTGCAATCGCCCGACCCGCAATACCGCGCTTATGCACAGCAGGCCATCCTGGACAACTGCCGGACCTACGCCCAATTGCACAATGGCACCAGCACACAGCAGCGCGCGCGCGCTGTGGCCCGGCTTGCAGCCTATGAAAGGGATGCGCGCGAACTCACCCGCACACCCTGAGCCGGACGTCATCCAGCAGGGGGGCGGCGCCGCGCACTTTCGCCGCGCGGCTTGATGCAGTCGGCCCCGGGCCGGGTTACAGTCGGCCCCAGGGCTGGTACTACCGGCCAATGAAAGCGCATTTGCCATGCCGAAGGAACTCGAGAGCTTTATTGCCGGCCCGCAATTCCCCGAATCCCTGCGCGCGCTGGTTGCGCGCGGCGATGTGCGGCGTTACCGCAAGGGCACGATCCTGATCCATGAAGGCGATGTTGGCGACAGCTTGTTCGTGCTGCTCAGCGGGCGCGTGAAGGTTTATTGCGTCGCCACCAACGACAAGGAGATCACTTTCGGAATTTTCGGTGCCGCAGAGTATT
This sequence comes from Rhodoferax sp., assembly GCA_043759735.1. Lineage (GTDB taxonomy): Bacteria > Pseudomonadota > Gammaproteobacteria > Burkholderiales > Burkholderiaceae_C > CAISIP01. The sequence goes on along the minus strand of JAYUQC010000080.1, from coordinate 7,025 downwards.
TTGGCGAAATGGCGCTCGACGGCGGCCCACGCTCGGCCAGCGTCATCACATTGGAGCCCACCGTCTGCGCCGTGATCAACCGGCGCGAATTGCTGGCCTTCATCGGGCAACGGCCGGAATTTGCGCTGGAATTGCTGTCCAGGGTCATCCAGCGGCTGAGACTGGCCACGCGAGATGCACGCAACCTGGCGTTCATCGACGTCTACGGCCGCCTGACACGCTTGCTCAACGAACTGGCAACCGACCAGGCCGACGGCAGGCGGTTGATTGCCGAGCGCATCACCCACCAGGAGATCGCCAGCCGGGTCGGTTGCAGCCGCGAAATGGTCAGTCGCATCCTCAAGGACCTGGCCAGTGGCGGCTACCTGGCGCTGCAGGAGCGTCGCATCGTGCTGCTGAACCGGCTTCCGCAGCGCTGGTAGTTCGCCGAACGCCAATTTTTTTTGGTGCATACGTCACAAAGGCGCGTTGGCAGTTGCACCACCCGTAAAGGCCGGAACTTCCTAACCTGTGCTTGACGCATCGGCAATGAACCACCATCGTGGTCCTGGTGCGCAACAAGGAGGAGCCCACCATGTCCCGCATCGACCGCGTTTCGCTTCCACACGAGCCGTCAACCGTGTTCCGAGGTCTTTCATCGCAGCCCATCGAACTGTCCGAACTCAGTCTGCTGCGCATGGCCCTGAACCAGATGGACTACGGTCTGGTGGTGGTGGATACCGACTCCAGCGTCGTCCAGTTCGCCAATGCGCTGGGCTGCGCCGCGCTGGTCGACCCGCCGGACAGGCCCGGCGCAACACTCCTTGGAACCGGACTGCGCCTGTTGCACGGCCGCGTGCTGGCGCGACGTCCCGCCGACAACGACACATTTCGGCGCACGCTGGAACGCGCGAAGGCCGGATTGCGCGGATTCCTGTGCCTCGGCGACAGGACGCAGACATCCGCAGTTGCGGTACTGCCGCTAGCGGGTCAACGCAGTGCCAACGATGGTGCGCCGAGCTCCCGCCTGGGTTCCGCGGTCCCGCCCACCTATGCCCTGCTGGTATTTGCCAAACAGCAGCTATGCGATGAGTCGACCATGGCCCTGTTCGCACGGGAGCGCGGATTGACCAGCGCCGAAGGTCAGGTGTTGGCACAGGTCTGCAAGGGATTGCGGCCAGCGCAGATTGCCGACAACCATGGCGTGCGAATCTCCACCGTCCGAACCCAGCTACGCAGCATCCGCATGAAGACCTGCTGCGAGACGATACGCGAGCTGGTGCAAAAGGTATCGGTGTTGCCGCCGATGGCGCTTCAGCTGGCGGGACAGGCGCGCGGTTGATACAAGGGGCCCGTCGGGCCCCTTGCAGTACATGCTGGCGCGGCTCGCTCAATCCTGCAGGGCCGCCCACATCTCCTTGTCCCGTTGGGCAGTCCAGATGCGCGGGTTCTTGATGCCCATGGCTTCGTCGAAGGCCCGGCTCACGTCGAACGGCAGGCAGTGCTCATAGATGAACACCGAGCCGAACACCGGGTCCATGCTCTTGCGGGTGTGGGCCATTGCCGTCTTGAGGTCCATATGGGCCGCAGCGGCCTCCTTGCCACAACGGAACAGGGTTTCGACCCAGGACCTGGTGTAGTCGAGCGCCTTGTTCACATCAGCCACGCCCTTCATTGCCTCGCCACGTCCGGGCACGATCGCCAGCGCGCCAAGCTTGCGGAGCGCCTCCAGAGTGGCCGGCCATTCGGCGAGCTGCGCATCGCCGGTGTACACACCGGCCTGGTATTCCACCAGGTCACCGCTGAACAACACTTTTTCTTCTGCCACCCAGGCGATGGTGTCGCCCCGGGTATGGCCCGGGCCCGGGTGCCAGATTTCCACACTGACACCGCCCAGATCCAGCGTCAGCCTGCCCGGCACCTCGCCGCGGGTCGGATCGCCGCCACCGATCACCAGCGTCGGCCAGGTCAGGCCCGGCACTGACTCGGCATTGCGAAACAGGCGCGGGAAGCGCTCCATCTCGCTTTGCATGTCCTGTGCGCCGCGCTCGTGGATCAGCTCCAGCGTACCCTGGCTGGCGATGACTTCGGTCGCGCCTTCGGCCACATACGCACTGGCACCCAGTACCCGCACCGCGTGGTAATGCGTCAGCAATACATATTTGATCGGCTTGTCGCTGACACCGCGGATGCGGGCGATCAGGTCGCGTGCCATCGCCGGTGTGGCGGTGGCGTCGCTGACCATGATGAACCTGTCACCGATGATGATGCCGGAATTGGGGTCGCCTTCGGCGGTGTAGGCCCAGCAATGGGCGCTGAGCTGTTCAAAGGTTATTTTTTTGTCGTCCAGGTCGGCCTGGGACGCGAATGCTTTGCTGCTGCGGGTGTTGGGGTCGGTCATGCAGGGCTCCATGGGAATCGGATGGCTCTGCCTATCGTAACGCGTTACGGATTGTTGAATAACGAGGGGCCTTTGCGTTGCAGGCAGGAACACGCGACATGCCGCGCGCAGGTTCAGACAAATTCGATCGGACCGTAAACCGGCACTGCGCCAGCCATCAACTGCGTCGTTGCGTGCGCTACCCGAATCCTGCAGGCGGCGGGCTTTTGGCTGGTGTTGCAGTTTGCCAATGCCTGCTTGACGCATGGCACCGGCGTTTTGGCGGGTGGCTGCACGCCCATCAGATGCACGCCCAAGCAAATAGAGGCACCGCCACTTGACTGTCAAAAAGGCCGTCGTCGTGCGGGCAAGCCGCACGCGGCAAGGTGAACTTCCTTTGAAGTGTTGGTGCCAGAGCAAAATTGCTGCGCAATTCTTGGTCTGGCACGCAAGGTGAACTTCCGAACTTCCGACATAGTGTTGGTGCCAGAGCAAAATTGCTGCGCAATTCTTGGTCTGGCACGCAAGGTTTCAGACAAGTAACGGCACGCGATGCCGCAGAGCAGCCGTCACGGGCCGGCCGCCGGCCAACCCGCGCATTTTTTTGATCAGTCCTTGCGGAAATCGTCGTGGCAGGCCTTGCAGGCACCGCCGGTGGCGCCCACTTGGGCCTTGATCGCGTCGATATTGCCACCCTTGGCCACCATCGCCAGCTTGCTCATTTCGCCCTGCATTTTTTCCGATGCAGCCATGAACTTGGCCTTGTCGGACCAGATCTCGGGCTTGGCCTTGGTGTCGCCTTTGTCGGTCCCGTCGCCAAAAGCGGCCCATGGCAGTTTGGACATCGACTCGGCAATCGCCGCATTGCTGGCTGCCGCTCCGGCGTCAAATGGCATGCGCCCGTTGGCCATGGCCGCTACGCGGCCGAAATGTGCTGCCATGACGGTCAAGGCCGACTTGCGGTACTTGATGGCATCTTCCGGCTTGGCAAATTGGGCCTGGGCCGGGGCGGCCATCGTGATGGCTGCAGCGGCAAGTACAAACGATGCGGCAAGTTTCATGAGAACTCCTGTTGAGATGGATCGAAAGGCTGACGGTCTATGGAGTTGGCTCGCCGGCATAAAGTTCATCGGTGTCGGCGACACTAGGGAAAATACCTACCATCAGTAAGGGAATCCTAGCCCGGTTGCAATCGATCAGAAGCTGGCGAATACGGCCGCTTCCTCGTAGATGCGATCCAGATCACCCAGCGACGCAATCACCTCGTCCAGCGAGCCTCCCAGACGCTGTGCGAAGTATGGCGGCAACTCCTCGACAACCGGATTGCCGGCGGAGCCGAACTTGAGCTTCTTGCTGATCTGGTTGGCGGCAAAAACACAGGCGATCATTTCGGTGTCGCGCAGATCCTCGCCGTACTGGTGGCGAATGGTCTCGATCAGCGGCGCAGCGAAACGCCATTTTTCGACCAGCATGCCACCGACGACCGCGTGATCGGTACCAATGACGTCGCGCAGGGTCTGGTACAGCGACACCTGGCCCCAATCGCTCATCATCAGCGCCTCGCGAAATTCCCTGGGCATGAACTGCGCGAAGACGACCTTGCCGAAATCATGCAACAGCCCGGCAATGAAACAGTCGTTCGGGTCGACGCCGCCCACCCGCGCAGCCAGTATCTTGGCAATATTGGCCGTCGTCAGCGAATGCAACAAATACTGGTGGGCGTCGAATCCGGGCACGCCCTCCTTGGGCAACATGCCGATCGCGGCAATGCTGAGTGCCAGGTTCTTCAGGCTGTTGAATCCCATGTACACCACGGCGTGATTGATCGACGTGATCTGCTTGGGCAGGCTGTAGTAGGCAGAGTTGACGACGCGCAGAATCTTGACCGTGACCACCGGGTCGTGGTCAATCACCCGCACCAGATCCTTGGGCGAGCAGTTCACATCACGCGTCAGCTGCAGGATCTGCTGCACGCTGCGTGGAAACGCGGGCATGCGATCGACCGCGGCTGCAAGTTTCTGGGATAGTTCGGGTGTCATGGTGCTCGGACAACGTCGTCCCCCATTTGTGCGCGACCACCTTGCGCCGCCTCTTTCAGCGCCTTGGTGATGATGCCGGTCGTCACCGAGGCGAAATAACGGGCACCCCATGCCGCGTAGCGGTCCTCGTCGGCTGGCGTCAGGGCCAGAATGCCCGGGCATGTGCCGGCTGCGTCGATGGCCTTGAGTGTCTGTTCGATCGCTGCCTGCACCGGCGCATCGTTCCAGCGGTTTTCGTGGCCCATGGCATGGGCCAGGTCATTGGGGCCAATGAAGACTGCATCGATACCCTGCACGGCCGCGATGGCGCCAGCATTGGTCACCCCCTCGGGTGTTTCGATCATCACCACCAGCGCGATGCCCTCGTTGCTGCGCCGCGTATGGTCCGGGCCGCCAAAAGCGCCGTAACCTGCCGCGCGGGATGAAAACGCGCTGCCACGCTGGCCGGACAAACCGGGGGCGCCGCTTGCCAACGGGTACTTGACCCGCTGCACCAGGGCCGCGGCATGTGCCGGCGTACTGACCATCGGTATTTGCAACCCGCCGGCGCCCAGGTCCAGTGTGCGCGCGATGTCGTGCTCCAGGCAGCGCACCAGCGCGGGCAGGTTGCTGGCGCGCGCCGCACGCAGCATGTGTTCGGTGGTTTCAATGCTGGCGCTGCCATGTTCGTTGTCGATCACCAGAAAATCAAATCCGGCATACGCGCACATCTCGACAATAGCCGGCGACGCAAGGCCGTTGAATACGCCACGCAGGCGTTTGCCGCTGCGCAGCAGATCGGGAAGACGGGTATCGAGGGGTCGGTAGTGGTCGGTCATGGCGCTTTCCAGAGCTCTTCACTAGCCATCTGGGCGCCTTCGGCCATGCTGGCCAGCTTGGCGTAACAGATCGGCGGATGGATGGCGCCAAAACCGGCGAAGGTGCCAAAGCCGCAATCGGTGGCGGCCATCACGCGGTCCCGTCCCACGATATTGGCATAGGTCAGCAAGCGCTGAGCGACCAGGCGCGGGTGCTCGATGAAGTTGTTGACCGAGTCGAGCACGCCAGGCGCCAGGATCTTGTTGTCGGGGATGCGGTTCTCGTCGGCGGCCTTGGCCCAGACTTCCCACTCATGCGCATGGCGTGGGTTGGCGCCTTCGAACAGCACCGTGCCAGGCTTGGCCTTGAGCACCACGTCGATAATTTTGTCCAAGCCGATGTCGCGGTGGTGCGGGCCTTCGTAATTGCCCCAGCACACATGCATGCGGACCCGCTCGGCGGGCACATTGCGCAGCGCATGGTTGAGCGCCTCGACCTGCAGGTTGGCGTTGCGCAGGAACTCGGCGTCGTCAACGTCGCGGAACTTGATGTGCCGGCCCATCGCCAGGTCGGGCGCATCGATCTGAAGCTCGAGTCCGGCGGCGACGATGGCCTCGTATTCGGTCGACATGGCGTCGGCCAGCGCCTGCAGGTACTGCTCGTGGTCGGCGTAGTACTTATTGGGCTGAAACACGGCGATCACGCCAGGTGAGGCGCTATTCATGAACGCGCGTACCGGTGGCTGACCGGCTGGCGCCGCCCTGGCGCAGGCCGCCTTCAGGTTCTCGATGTCCTTGTGCAGGCCGGAGAGATCCTTCACGGCGATCGGCCCGGTGCAGATCGGTCGGTGGTATTTCGGCGTGGCGCCCAGTTTTGCCAGCCGTTCCTTGAACTCCGGGAAATCGTCCAGATCCAACGGCACCGCGCGCGGCATCTCACCGAGTTCGAAGCCGGTCAGCCGGTGCCGGATATAGGTCGCGTACGAAATCTTGCTCATCTCGCCGTCGCTGACCACATCGACCCGTGATTGCACCTGTCGGGCCACCACGTCGCCCACCTCTTCCTGCATGATGGCGTCGAATTGCGCCGGCACATAGTTCAGGCCGCTGTCCTGGGCAAACAGCTGCGTCACGACGCGCTCCGGACGTGGCAGGCTCCCCACCTGGGTGGTCAGGATTCGGTTGGTCATGGTTCTTGCTCCTCTTGAGAAAAAGTAGGGCCGCCCCAAGTTTTCTGGCACCCACTCGGGGGGCCAGACGCGCAGCGGCTGGGCTGGGGGCGCTCATTTGCACGTGATTGCCGCTGCGCTGGTTCGATGTCCCGCTCGTCGGATTTCATCGCTGCGACCGATCGACAAAATTCTTCGGCGCGACATAGCCGTTGGCGTCGATGGCCCGGTTCGCGGTGCCGGCGGCCCGGATCACCGCATCGTCCCACTCGATGGACTTGCGCTCGTCACCCGGCGTCATGACCAGGACCACGGCCTCATTCGGGCCGGCATTGCGGTAGCGCCGCCAAGCATCCGCCGGCATCGCATAGCTATCCCAGCCTCGTGCGGTACCTTTGGCGGCCACGGACACCATGGCGTCGGAACCTTCGACGGCGATCTCGACCGCGCCGCGGTACACCACGAGCACCTGCTTGCGCGCCAGCTTGTGACGCGACACGCCGCCGCCGGGGGGCAATTTGAGCCACTCGATCGAAAAACCATGTGCATTGTGAACCGGAGCGAGATGGTTGCGCTCCTGCGTCATGCCCAGTCCGATCACCGGCGCCATCTGGCCGCCACAGCCCGGCAGGCTGTGGTCGAGCAGCGACTCGGCCGACCA